>JACCXG010000328.1 GCA_013697225.1 Acidobacteriota bacterium | reverse complement strand
CACCTCGTCGCCGTCGCGGAGCGCGAGCTTGCGGCCGCCACCGCGCGGTACGCTGATGGTGCGGCCTGCCCGAACGGCGCGCGTACCCTGCGTGCTGCCGTCGTCGTGCAGCCGTGCCGCGCCAGTCCCCGCGTCGAACTGAATGTGCGCATCTGTGCGTGACACCGACTGACTAACGTCGTCAGCGGCGTCGGCAAACGCCACCTGGTTCTGCCGGAGCACGCGGTCGTGGCGATCGAGCACGTCGGCGAGCCGGCCCAGGTTGATGCGCGACGTGCCGAAGGCATAGCGCGACTTGCCTGCTGTGCCCGCGACGACCGCGAGGTGGAGCTGGCGGTTCGCCCGAGCGCCGCTTGCCCGTGGGCATCTCGAAGAGCATCTGTACGATGCGGAGCATGCCGCACCGGCCGCCCACGACGTACCTGCTTCAAGCTGGCGCTGGCGACAGATATCGAGGATGGTCCGCTGGGTTTGGTGCGCACAGGGACCAGGAGCGGATAGTGAGACCCGAGCCGGTGCTCTCGCAGGAACGATCCGGCCATCTCTGATGAGACCTTTCAGAACCGCGAGGCCCGAATCCAGGTGTCGGCGCGCGCCCAGCTCGCCGCGAACTCCTCCGCGACTTCTTCGATAGGGACCTTGCGTCCGGCGAGCGCCTGCTGCAGGGCGAAGAGCGACCAGCCGTTGCGCGGGTGCTCCTCGAGATCGGCGCGGTAGACCTTCTCGGCCTCCTCGAAGCGCCCGCTCTCGAGCAGCGCGGCACCGAGCCAGTGATGTGCGGCGAACGGCAGCGGCTCCGGTTCGTCGTACTGCAGACCCTCCTGCACGTCGGCGGCCCGCCGGAAGGAGGCGATGGCTGACGGCAGATCACCCGCCATCCGCTGGATCTCACCCTCCAGGATCCCGCCGGCAATCGTCAGCAGATCCTTGGCCGAGTGCATGCGGTACTGCGCGGTCGAGGTCTCGGCCGCCTTCTTGACCCGGGCGAGGTAGAGCTGCGCGAAATCCGCCTGGCCCTGCTTCAGGTGCGCGTAACCCTGCGCGAAATCCCACAGGCCCCCCGTGGTCTCGCCCTGGGGCCGCCTGGTGACCTCCAGGATTTCATCGAAGCGTCCGAACCGGAGGAGCGTCAGTACTTCGTAGAACGTGTCCCCGGTCAGCCTGGCGAAGTCCTTACCGGCGCGCATCGCGATCGCCCCCTGCCCGTCGTAGGACGCAGCGTAGAGGAGCATGTGCAGGTTGTGCTCGGGATAGATCGCGAACCCTTCGCCAATCGCGGCCTTCTGGTCGGAGTGCCAGGCCTCGAGGTTCGCACGCACCGAGTCCCCCCAACGTCCTACCTCGTTCCACGTGTGGGAGGGCATGTGATTGATGTGGCTGGCGCCAGGGATGGACTTTCCGAGGAACTCGGCGCAGGCTTCCGCGCGGCCCGGAGCGATCGTCGATTCGGTGGCGTGGATGTAGAGATGGCAGGCGCCGGGATGATGCACGTCGCGCGACAGCACGCTCTCGAGCACCTGGTGCAGCTTGCGCACATTGGGATCGTTCAGGTCCCGTGTTCCATACCGCGGTTCCAGCAGGAACAGTGCATCGGCGTAGAGCGTCGCGATCTCCAGGTCGTCCGGATATTGCGCGGCGACTTTCGCTATCGCGTCACGATAGGCGCGATCCTGCTCGACCCTTTTCGCGGCATCGAACTTCTCGACGTAGCGGACGGCCATCGCGTCGATCAGCGCCCGCTCCTTTGGGGTGGCCTTGTTTTTCAACGCCAGCGCCTTCTGCGCCGCCGCGAAGGCATGCGGCGCCTCCTCGTCCCGCATCGGCGCATTCAGGTACGAGCCCCACGCCCACGCCTCCCCCCAGTAGCAGATCGCGCAGGCCGGGTCGCGCTTCCACGCCTCCCGAAATGAGCGGACCGCCTCCGGCTTGGCGAAGGAGTACATCATCTGGAAGCCCTGGTCGAAGTACGCCTGCGCCTCCTTGTTCATCGAGGAAATGGACTTTGTAAAGGTGCCGAGTCCGGTCTTGAAGATCGCGATCGGCTCGGTGTAGCGGTCGTATACCGACCGGGTCTGGGGGCGGTTCTGGGCCGTGGTCGATACGGCCAATCCCAGGATAGATGCGGTCAGAACCGCGGCCATGAACGGCGGACGACGACTGTTCATCATGGATGCGCTTGAGGAGCTGTTGTGCGGGTCATTATGCCATCGGCGGATGCGGCCGCGTGCGGCCGTCACGTCCCGCGGCTCCTCGTGCCTGGCGCCCTGATGGGCATCATGCGGGGAACGCCAGGAGCAAGCCAGCGGCCGGAGAAGGTTCCGACAGCAACCTGTCTCATCGCCTCCGTAGACGCAAAGGGCAGCTGGTGGTCACACGGGCGATGGTCGAACGGCCTCCTGACCTAGGAAACATCAGGCGCGAAACGGGAACACTCGCCCACTATCTCTAGTACACGAATCTCACGCCGAGCTGCAGGGTCCGCCCCTCGCCTGCGCTCGAGACGACTCCGAAGTTCGGCGCACCGAACGTGTGGCCCGGCAGGCCGAAGGTGGGGTGGTTGAACGCGTTGAAGGCCTCGAGGCGGAGCTGCAGCATGCGCTCACCGCCCAACGCGACACTCTTGGCCAGCGACAGATCGACGTTCACCAGGCCGTCGCCGCGCACGATGCCCCGGCCGCTGTTCCCGAACGTAAACGGCGCCGGCTGCGCGAAGGCGTCGGGATTGAACCAGCGCGTCAGCGTCCGCTCGCTCGCGGGCAGCACGGGATTGCCAACCAGGTCGGCGCGCTGGGCCCCTGCGGAGAACGCATTCGTGGTGTTCGTCTGGGTCGTGACCGTGAACGGCGCGCCGGACTGCAGCGTGCCGAGAACGCCGAACACCATGCCGCCGACGGCGTGGCCAAGCCAGTGGTTCGACAGGAAGCGGCGTTTGGGCCCGACGGGCAGCTCGTACACGCTGCTGAACGTCAGCCGATTGCGGATGTCGTTGCCGGCCGGCCCGTAGTCGGCCGCACGGTCGTAGAAATTCGAGTAGGTTCCCACGTCACCGAGATCCGACCCTCCGGAGTCGGTGTCGCTCAGGAACCGCGAGTAGGTGTACGTGGCGAGCAGGCTGACCCCCTGCGAGAATCGCCGCTCTGCCCGCACAGTACCGGCGTGATAGTCCGAGCGTCCGTTGGTCGGCAGCACGAGCAGGACGTTCGAGAACTGCGGGAACGGACGATCCTGCTGCGTCACGCCGGGACGCAGGCGGTCTGGGGCTATCTGATTGATCGAGAGGTTCGGGCCCGCGAGGTTGCGCGAAACGTTGCCGAGGTAGGCGACCTCGACGACGATCCGCCCCCCGACCTCCTGCTGCACGCCCAGGTTGAACTGCCGCGAGAAGCCGGCCTTGCGGTCGCGATCGAAGAACGTCACGGCCGTCGTGGTCGGCCGCCCGAGCGGCACCGCGCCGAACGACGCGTCCCGAACCGCAGCCGTGGCCTCGAGCGGCGGAACGCCGTCGCGCAGCAGGAACGGCGCGGTCAGCCCGTTGTCGGGTGTGTTCAGCGTCGCCGAGCGCTCGAATCCCAGTGAGGCCGAGCTCGGCGCGCCGTGATCGAAAGGATGGGCGAAGAACACGCCGCCGCCGCCCCGCACGACCGTCCGCTCGGCGCCCCAGGGACGCCAGGCGAAGCCGAACCGCGGGCCGAAGTTGTTCCAGTCCGTCTTGTAGGGGCTCGTCGGCCAGCCGTCGACGCCCGCGAAGCGGACCACTCCCGGCGTGCCCGATACAGGGTTCATCGCGTCCGGATCGAAGCCGTTCATGCGTTCATTGGCGTCGACGATGGGCGTGTCCGTCTCCCATCGCACGCCGGCATTGAGGGTCAGGTTCGGTGTAACGGTCCAGTCGTCCTGCACGAAGGCGGCGAGGTACCAGCTCGAACGATTGAGCACCTCCGTTTCGCGGATCGTCACGCCGTTGGGGAATCCGACGAGCAGGCTCGCGAGGCCGTGGCCCGTTCCCGCCCGGCCAGGCAGCGCCGTCGGCTGCGTCGTGAAGCTGAAATTTCCGGAGATCGACGGCCGGTTGACCTCGTAGTTGAAGGATGGGCGGATTTCGAACCCGCTCTTCAATGCATGGCGGCCGCGCACGTAAGCCAGGCTGTTCACGAGCTGGTGCTGCTGAATCGGAAACTGGCGGCGCTCGTGTGTGTTTGCGCCGAGCGCCGCAACGCCTGCAATGTTGAAGCGGGGGAACGCTTCGTCGGACACTCCGCGCAGCCCGAGACGGGTGGGCCACCCGTCGCCGAGGCCGAACGACTGCTCGTGATTGATGCGGTTCGCGTAGGTATAGCGCAGCTCGTTGACAAGGGCCGATCCGAACGTGCGCGTATAGGCGGCATAGAAGTAATTCTGGTGGCGAAGCGCATTCGTGACCGTGTCCGCTGCGGATTCCTGAAAGACGCTCGTCTGAAAGATATTGTCGCTGTTGTACAGATATCGGCCGCTGATCTTGTCGTTCGGTCCCAGCGTGTGGTCCACCTTGGCGAGGTAGTTGTCGCGAACCAGCCGCTCGGCGCCGTTCGCACCGAAGTTATTGGCCCCGCTGAGGTTGTCCGGCGTCCGGTTGGGCATCGGATACAGCGCCATGATCTGGAGCGCGACCGGGTCGAGGCGACTCTGCGGAATCACATTGTTGGGGAAGGGCGTCCGGCTGTTTCCGGAAGTCGTCGCGGGGTCGTAGATGACGATCTGGTTGCCTTGCGCGTTGAACGTCTGCGAGAAGTCCCCGCGGCGCTGCAGCTCGGTGGGCACGGTCATGATCCGGGTGTTTCCGGTGTTCCGCCGCGAACCCTCGTACGAGAAGAAGAAGAACGTCCGGTCGCGGCGAATCGGTCCGCCGATGGTGCCGCCGAAGACGTTGTAGCGCAGCGGCGCCTTCTGCTTGCGGCCGTCGAGGACCGGTGCGAAGAAGTCGGACGCATCGAGGGCGTCGTGCCGGAAGTACTCGGACGCGCTGCCGCGGAAGCGGTTCGTGCCCGACTTCGTCGTGGCGATGATGACGCCGCCGGCCGACCCGCCGTACTCGGCCGAGTAGTTGTTGGCCAGAATCTTCACTTCCTGCACCGTCTCGACCGGCGGATCGACGTCGACCTGACCGATGCCCAGCCGCATGTTCTGCCCCGCGCCGCCGTCGATCCAGAACATCTGGCTCTGCGTGCGGCCGCCGGCGAGGCTGAAGTTCGGCTT
>JACCXG010000307.1 GCA_013697225.1 Acidobacteriota bacterium | reverse complement strand
CCCTTCATCGTGCCGGCATAGTGATCCCGCAGTCCAAAATCGCTCAACAGGGCAATGACCGGTCGCATGGGGACAAGAATACAGGAGGTAGCCCGACCGGAGCAGAAAAGCGGAACGGCACGAGCCGCATTCCCCTCATACAATATCGAGATCCAGAGGACGCCAACATGATTGACCTTGATCTCAGCGACGAGCAGCAGTTGCTCGAGCAGTCGGTGCGGGAATGGGGCGCGCGTGAGGTCGCGCCGCGCATCCGCGAGCTGGACCGGCAGCACCGGTTCGATCCGGCTATCCTCCCGCAGATGGCCCAGCTGGGGCTGCTGGGCTGTTCTGTCCCGGAGGAGTACGGCGGCGCGGGGATGGATTACATCAGCCTTGGTCTGGCAAGCGAAGAGCTCGAGTATATCGATACCTCCCTGCGCGTCATCATGTCCGTCCACGCCGGGCTGAACTGCCTGACGCTGCTGACCTGGGGAACCGACGACCAGAAGAGGCGCTACCTCGTCCCGCAGGCGCAGGGGACGAAGATCGCGACTTACGGATTGACCGAGCCCGCCGCCGGGAGCGACGTCCGCGGCATTCAGACGGTTGCCGTCAAGCGCGGTGACCGTTACGTCCTCAGCGGCGAGAAGATGTGGATCTCGCTGGCGGATGTTGCCGACAACTTCCTGGTCTTCGCCTGGACCGACATGGAGAAGAAGCGGCAGCGGGACACGTCCGGTATCAGCGCGTTCATCCTGGAGCGCAGCTTCAAGGGATTCTCGAGCGGCACGCTGAAGGAGAAATGGGGAATCCTCGCGGGCAACACCGGCTTCTTCAAGATGGAGGAGGTCGAGGTGCCGGAAGAGAACCTCGTCGGCCGTCCGGGGGAAGGCTTCAAGATTGCGATGTTCGCACTCGACCAGGGGCGGTATACGGTCGCGGCCGGGGCCACAGGTCTCATCCGGGCATGCCGCGATGCCAGCAGCGCCTATGCGAAGGAGCGGAAGACCTTCGGGGTTCCCATTGCCGAGCACCAGCTGGTGAAGGAGATGATCGCCCAGATGGAGTCCGACTATCAGACATCCAGGCTGCTCTGGATGCGTGCAGGGTTCTTGAAGAACAGGGGACGACGGAATACGAGGGAGACCGGGCTGGCGAAGTGGTTTTCCACCGTGGCGTCTGAGCGCGCGGCGGGAGATGCGGTCCAGGTACACGGCGCCAATGGATACTCCGACGAGTACCCCGTGGGCCGCTTCTACAGGAACTGCAAGGGCGCCGTGATCTACGAGGGCACAAGGGAGATCCACAAGCTGATGCAGGCAGACTACGTGCTCGGCTACCGTGCGGACCGGCCGACCCGTTGCGAGCTGCCCGCGATCACCAAGGGCTGATCGTGAGCTGGCGGCGGAACGTTTACGTCATCGCCACGACCAGCTTCGTCGGGTTCACGGGCTTCACGCTCGTCATGCCGTTCCTGCCCCTGTACTTCCATGAACTTGGGGTCGAAGACGTTGGAGAAGTGGCCCTGTGGTCAGGTCTGAGCCTTGGCGTCACGCCGGCGATGACGGCCATGCTCGCTCCCTTCTGGGGACGCCTGGCGGATCGCTTCGGCCGGAAGATCATGGTGGAGCGGTCGCTCGTCAGCTTCATCGTCATCATGGCGGCGATGGCGTTCGTGACGCGTCCCTGGCACATCTTTGCGCTGCGCGCCCTCCAGGGTTTCTTTGCCGGATATGGAGCGTTGGCGCTGACGATGGCTGCCGAGTCGGCGCCCCGGGACCGGACGGCATACGCCATCGGCATCGTCCAGACCGCGCAGCGCCTCGGGCCCGCGCTCGGGCCCGTCATCGGAGGTACGGTGGCTGGACTCGCCGGCCTGCGAAACGCCTTCCTCATCACCTCCTGCTTCTACGTCGTTGCCGTCGTGCTCGTGTTCGTCATGTACGACGAACGCTCCACGCGGCCGGCGGTGGAAGAGCGACCGCAAGGAGCTATCAGCTTCAGAAGCATTCTGGCCTTCGAGAATTTCATCCTGCTGATGGGGGTGGTCTTCGCGCTGCAGTTCGTCGACCGGACGTTCGGTCCGATCCTGCCGCTCTACGTGGCCCAGCTCGGTACGCCTGTCGAGCGAGTGCCGATGGTTGCGGGGATCCTCTTTTCGCTGGGTGCGGCAAGCGCCGCTGTGGGCAACCAGGTGTCCTGGCGGCTGCTGAAGCACGTCGGCCCCCGCGGCCTGATAGCTGCCAGTGCCGCGACGGCCGCCGTGGGCGCAACGATCTACCTCTTTGCGCCGGGGACGGCGTGGCTGCTGGGAGCGACGCCGCTCCTGGGCATCGCTATGGGTGCTGCGACGACAGGCGCCTACACGGCAGCGAGCAGCGTGATGCCTCCTTCGGCGCGCGGGGCCGGATTCGGCCTGCTGTCCACTGCCTCGCTCATCGGTCTTGCCATGAGCCCGGTGGTGGCGGGGCTGCTTGGCGCAACCAGCATTCGAGCCGTCTTCCTCCTGAACGTCGTCGCCCTCGCAATTGTTGCAGGGACTGTTTCGCGGCTGATGGTTGTCGCCCCGCTCGTCCCCGCAAGAACACCTGTTCCAGACGAGGTGTGATCGAGATGAGCGGAGAGCAACCTCTTGAAACCTAAGCCGATGCTCCAGTTCGTCATCGATCCCGGGACGGAGCCGGGTGGTGCCCTCTCCGCGGCGGCCGAGATCCTGCGCGAGGGGGGCGTAGTGGCCTACCCGACAGATACGTTGTACGGCCTGGCGGTCAACCCTCGATCGGAGGAGGCCGTCCGCCGGCTCTTCCGTCTGAAGGGGAGGGCGGCCGAAGCAACAATCCCGCTCATTGCAGCGGACGTCTCACAAGCGGAGGAGGCCGGGACGTTTGGTCCGGCCGAGATGCGCCTGGCGGTTTCCTTCTGGCCCGGTCCGTTGACGATCGTCGTACCAGCCGACAGAGGGCTGAGCCGCTCGCTCGCCGGCCCCCGGGGCACCGTCGGGGTGCGAGTGCCCGCGCATCCCCTCGCACGAGCGCTGGCGGCGGCCTTTGGCGGGTGCATCAGCTCCACGAGCGCAAACCGGTCGGGTGAGCCGCCGGCGATGACCGCTGGCCAGGTCGTGGCCGGGCTTGGCGAGACACTGGATGTCCTGCTCGACGGCGGACCTGCGCCCGGCGGGCCGCCATCCACCATTGTCGAGATGGTAAACGGCGTGCCGACGCTGCACCGGGCCGGGGCCGTCGCGTGGGAGCGCGTGCTAGAATCGCTCGAGTGATGCGCTCGACGCTGTCCCGATCGGGCCCGCCCGAGAGCCGGGAGCGAGCGGCGCTCGTCGGCCTCTTCAGCCGTTCCTCCCGTTCATTCGACCCCGATCACGCGCTCGACGAACTTGCGGATCTCGCCGACGCGGCCGGCGCGGAGGTCGCGCTGCGCGTGCTCCAGGACCGCCCGAAGCCTGACCCCGCTACGTTTCTCGGCAGCGGAAAGCTCAGGATGCTGGCGACCGCCTGCGATGAAGCACGGGTCGACACCGTCATCTTCGACAACGAGCTGAGCCCCGCGCAGACGAGGAACCTGGAAGAGACGCTCGAGCGAAAGGTCGTCGACCGCACACAGCTGATCCTCGACATCTTCGCGCGGCGCGCACGCACTCGCGAGGGCAAGCTTCAGGTGGAGCTGGCCCAGCTGAAGTACCTGCTCCCCAGGCTCGTTGGCGCCAATGCCGCGCTCTCCCGGCTCGGGGGAGGGATTGGGACGCGCGGACCGGGGGAAACGAAGCTCGAGACCGACCGACGCCGCATCCGTCATCGCCTGAGCATTCTCTCGGAGGAGATCGATACCGTCCGCCGGAGACGGTCGCAGTTGCGCGAGCGCCGCCACAAAGCCTCCGTACCGACCGTCGCCCTGGTCGGCTACACGAATGCCGGCAAGACGACCCTTTTCAACCTGTTGACGGGCGACGAAGCGGTGGCATCGGACGCGTTGTTCGTGACGCTCGATCCGCTCGTCCGCAAAGTGAAGCTCCCGGATCGCCGGGAATTGCTCGTATCCGATACGGTCGGATTCATCGAGCGCCTGCCGCACCAGCTGGTGGCGGCGTTCCGCGCCACACTCGAAGAGGTTGCCGGCGCGGACCTCCTGTTTCATGTCATCGACGCCTCCTCGCCGGACCGCGACAGGCACGTGGAAGCCGTCCGCTCGGTGCTGGCGGAAGTCGGGGCCGGGCGGGTGCCAACGGTCGACGTGTTCAACAAGTGCGACAAGCTCGAGGCCGCGGAGCTCGCCCGGGTGCGTACGCTGAATCCCGGCTCCCTGTGCGTGTCTGCCCTGACTGGTAACGGGCGCGATGAGGTGATTGCCGCGATGGAAACCCGCCTCGGGCTCGACACGGCCCGCGTGACGATGACATTCCCGCTGGCAGGCGACGACGCGCGCGAGCGTGTAACCGAGCTGTACCGTCTCGGCCGTATCCTCAGCCACGTGGCGAACGAGGATTCGGTCGTCATCGACGCCGAGATTCCGCGCCGGCTGCTCCCCCGGTTTCAGTCCGCAAAGGGGCAGGCATGACCCGCCATGCGACCGCGCTCGCGCTTCTCCTACTGCTGACCGCGTGTGCCCCCAGGATGGCCCCGGCGCCGCCTGCCGTCTCCGCACCGAGATTCCCCGATTTCATCTTTCCCGCCGCCCCGCAGAATCTTGGAAGCCCCGCGGCGCGGGAGCAGCACGAGATCGCCTGGCAGTGGCTGCAGGCGGGGGATCTTCGGGCGGCTGAACGGAACTTCGCCGCAGCGCTGAAAGGGGTGGCTTCTTTCTATCCGGCGGAAGTGGGGCTGGGGTACGTAGAGCTCGCGCGCAAGGCACACAAGGAGTCGCTGCTCCACTTCGACAGAGCCGTTGTCGCCAACCCGCGGTACGCCCCGGCACTCGCCGGCCGTGCCGAAGCCATGCTGGCTACGGGAGACGCCGGGGGAGCCCTGCAGAGCCTGGAGGCAGCGCTGCAGGCCGATGCAACACTGGTCTCGCTCCGCAGCCGCGTCGAAGTACTTCGATTCCGGACCCAGCAGCAGAACATCACCAACGCGCGGAAGTTCGCCGATGCGAACAGACTCGCCGAGGCGCGAGCCGCGTACGACGCTGCCATTGCCGCCTCACCCGAAAGTCCCTTCCTGCATCGCGAGCTGGCGGAGGTGGAACGGCGCGCCGGCAATGCTGCTGCCGCGCTCGATCATGCCCGGAAGGCGGCGGAGCTCGACCCGGACGAACCGCGCACCTTCATCATCCTCGGTGAACTGCACGAGGCCGATGGACGGATTCCCGAGGCGATCGAGGCCTTCACCACGGCCGCAAACCTCGATGCGGACGACGAGGTGTACGACCGCATCGATCGACTGCGCGTGCGCGCCGCATTCGAATCGATGCCGGAGGAGTACCGCGTCATCGAGACGGCCCCCTCCGTCACCCGTGCCCAGCTGGCCGCACTGATTGCCGTCCGGCTCCAGGACCTGCTGACGGGCGCCCGCCCGGCAAATCCCGTGATTACCGATGCGCGGGCTCATTGGGCGGCGGACTACATCCTGACGGCGACCCGCGCCGGCGTCATGGAGGTGTACCCCAACCACACCTTCCAGCCGGACGCCGTCGTCCGGCGGGCCGACCTGGCTGCGGCCGCCAGCCGTGTCCTCGCATCGATCGCCCGGCGGAACCCGGCGCTTGGCGCCTCGTGGCGGAATGCGCGGCGCGCATTTCCGGATGTGGGGCCCAGACATCTGAGTTATCCCGCGGCGTCGCTTGCCGTCGGAGCAGGCGTCATGACGACGATGGACGACGGAAGATTTGAGCTGACGCGGCCTGTGACAGGCGCCGAAGCTGGTGCGGCCGTGACGAAGCTCCAGGAACTCGGCGCCCGGCCGGTTCGATGAACCTGACAGCCGCCAATCAGCTCACCATCCTGCGGATGCTGCTGATTCCGGCTTTCGTCATCCTGCTGATCTACGGCCACAGGGGCTGGGCACTCACGACGTTCATGGTTGCCGGCCTGACCGATCTGCTCGACGGGCTGATCGCGCGGATCACCGGTCAGAAGACCGCCCTTGGCGCCTGGCTCGACCCGGTCGCCGACAAGCTCCTCCTGGTCACGATGTTCATCGTGCTGACCCTGCCCAATCTTGGTTTCGCCAACCGCCTGCCGGTCTGGTTCACCGTGCTCGTGATCAGCCGCGATATCGCGATTGTCGCCACCGTCGCGGTGGTCAACCTGGCGATCGGTCCCCGCACCTTCGGGCCGTCCATCTTCGGCAAGATGGCAACGGCGACCTACATCGTGACCGGCATCGTGACGCTGTACTACAACTACCTGGAGGTGTACTCCCCCATGGTGATGGTGTTCGTGTACGCGTCGCTGGCCATCACGCTGATTTCCGCCTTTCACTACCTCCTCCGGGTCCTGCGAGGGGGACTCGAGCGTCGCGCCTGAGCGGCGCTCGGGTTGTCGCGGAGGGGCGCCGGGTCGGAAGGGGAGGGGACGCGGTGACCGCGGGTGTCAGGCCTCGACCTGCGTGCGGAAGTATTCGAGGGTCCTGGTGAGTCCTTCCTCCAGCGGCACCTTCGGTTCCCAGCCGAGCAGGGTGCGGGCGCGGGTGATATCCGGCTGGCGGACCTTCGGGTCGTCCTCGGGTAGCGGCCGGTAGACGATGCGGCTCGCGGAGCCGGTGAGACGGATGATGGCGCGCGCGATCTCCTCGATGGTCATCTCGTGCGGGTTCCCGATGTTCACCGGATCGTTGATGTCGGACTGCATCAGGCGGATCACGCCGTCCACGAGGTCGGTGACGTAGCAGAAGCTGCGAGTCTGGCTTCCCGAGCCGAAGATCGTCACATCCTCTCCCCGCAGCGCCTGGCTCATGAACGCCGGAACGGCGCGGCCGTCCTTGAGCCGCATCCGCGGGCCGTACGTGTTGAAGATGCGGACGATCTTCGCATCCACGCCGTGGAACCTGTGGTACGCGGTGGTCATCGCCTCGGCGAAGCGCTTCGCTTCGTCGTACACGCCGCGCGGCCCGATGGGGTTCACGTTTCCCCAGTAGGACTCCTTCTGCGGATGCTCGAGCGGATCCCCGTAGACCTCGGACGTCGATGCGAGCACGAACCGCGCCTTCTTTTCTTTGGCCAGCCCCAGAGCCTTGTGGGTGCCAAGCGCTCCTACCTTGAGGGTGGGTATCGGAAGTTCCAGGTAATCGATCGGGCTCGCCGGGCTCGCCCAGTGCAGCACCACGTCCACCGGTCCCTCGACGTAGATGTAGTTGGTGACATCGTGCTTGATGAAGAGGAAGTCCCGGTTCCTCAGGTGGGCGATGTTGGCCGTGGAGCCGGTCAGCAGGCTGTCGATGCCGACAACGGAGTAGCCCCTGTCGAGAAGCGTTTCAGAGAGGTGGGACCCGATGAACCCGGCAGCGCCGGTGATGACTACTCTGGGCATGAAACCTCAGGGGGAATTGCCAACATTGCCAAAAATGCCAGGAGGTGATCTCTTCACCGCTGGTGGCGATTCAGCGTCAGTACGCTCGTTTCTGGAAGCCGTGGATGAGCGTGAGCCACATGATCTTGATGTCGAGCCCGACGGACCAGTTCTCGATGTAATACAAGTCGTACTCGATGCGCTTCTCGAGCGACGTGTTGCCGCGCCAGCCGTTCACCTGGGCCCACCCGGTGATGCCGGCCTTCACCTTGTGCCGCAGCATGTACTCGGGGATGCGGTGCTTGAACTGTTCCACGAAGTAGGGGCGCTCGGGCCTCGGGCCGACGATCGACATGTCGCCGCGGACGACGTTCCATAACTGCGGCAGCTCGTCCAGATCGAAGCGGCGGAGCCAGCGCCCGACGGGCGTGCAGCGAGGATCGTTGTCGCGCGCCCACACAGGGCCGGTCTCATCCTCTGCCCCGAAGTACATCGAGCGGAATTTCAGGACCTGGAAGGCCTTGCCATCCAGTCCCATCCGCTCCTGGGTGTAGAAGACGGGCCCCTTCGAGGTCTGCTTGATGAGCAGCGCGATCAGCGCGAACGGAATCGCCAGGACGAGCAGGACCGACCCGGAAATCGACACGTCGATGAGCCGCTTCAGGAGGCTGTTGAAGCCCCGGAGCGGAACGTCGTTCAGGCTGATGATCGGGACGCCGTCGAGGTTTTCGAGCCGTGCCCGCAGCGCGATGAACTGGAGCAGATCCGGCACGACGTGCAGGTCGACCCCTTCGCGGTTGGTCACTTCGACCAGACCGAGCATCTTGACGTGCTCCTCGAGCGGCAGGGCCACGTAGAGGTGGTCGATGCGTTCCCGCTGGATGATTTCGTCCGCGTCGCCCAGCGTGCCGAGGAGCGGCAACCCGCGGTACCCGATGTGATCGCCGGTGGCGCGGTCGTCGATGAAGCCCATGACCTTGAACCCCAGCTCACGGTGCTCGAGCACCTTGTCGGCGAGCATGCGGCCCAGGTCTCCGGCCCCGGCAATCAACACGCGCTTGAGCCCGATACCCGCCCGCCAGCGGCGCTCCAGCACCTCCCTGATGATTTCCCGCGAGGCGTACGTGAACATGACGTTCGCCACGAGGAACAGGGCCCAGCCAAGCTGAGAGATCTCGTAGACGCCGGCGTCCTTCAGCGGCTGCGGGAGGTAATAGATGCTGACGTACAGCGTGCCGAACACGCCGAGGACCACCGCCAGGATGCTGCCGACGAAGACGGCAAAGAAATCATCCAGCCGTGTCCGGCCGCGGCGGAGGCGATAGAGCCCCTGGACGTGGAACGCTGCCGGAACCAGCAGCCCCACGAACGGCAGCATGTCGACGTAGTATTCGAACTCAGGAATGCCCTTGACCGGCGGGATCAGGGCGGCAATCGGGCTGTTGAACCGCAGCTTGTACGCGAGCACGAACGCGAGCATGCCGAGCACCGCGTCCGTGATCACGTAGAACGCGATGAGCAGCCGGTTGTAGCGCCGCATCATAGCCGGGCGGCTCCGGCGTGTTTCCCGGCAATCGCCTCGTCTAGCGCCAGCCGGAAGGCATTTAGGAATCGATCACGCGAGAACCGCAGTGCGTTCTCCCGGATCGACGTACGGTCGAAGGCCGTGCCGGACACCTGCTCGAGCCCCGCGGCAAAGGCGGCGGGACCCGGCTCGGACACGAGCATCCCGGTCACTCCATGGACGACCGTCTCCCGGGCGCCGCCCGCGTCGAGCGCCACGACCGGACAGCCGCAGGCCTGCGCCTCCACTGGCACGATGC
Organism: Acidobacteriota bacterium; assembly: GCA_013697225.1. Classification (GTDB taxonomy): domain Bacteria; phylum Acidobacteriota; class Vicinamibacteria; order Vicinamibacterales; family 2-12-FULL-66-21; genus JACCXG01. The sequence goes on along the minus strand of JACCXG010000307.1, from coordinate 4,247 downwards.
CGAAGTCTTCCGTCCCGGGGAGGAGCGTCGCGGTAGCCCCCCGGTACAGCTCCCGGATCGCGTCGTCCGGCTGCCACCCGAGAAACTCCACGCCGGGGCCCGCCCGCTCCGCCAGGCGGGCACGCTCGGGCCCGGTACCGACGATCTTGAGGGACGCCCCGGCAAGGCGGCAGGCGTCAATGGCGACATCCAGCCGCTTGTACGGGACGAGTGCAGACACAGCGAGAAAATAGGGGGAGCCCGTATGAGTGCCGGGGGTATAGAAGTCAGTATCTACGGGCGGATTCACTATGGTCGACCTGCGATTATAGTATCGGTCGATCCGGCCCGCAACGTATTGGGAATTCGCGACAAAGCGGTCCACGCGGTCGGCGGTGGCGGCGTCCCAGCGCGCCAGCGCCTGCATGACCGGCCGGATGAGACGGCTGGTGACCTGCCCGACGTGGGCCGCCCCGAAATAGGCGTCGAACTGGTCCCACGCGTAGCGCATGGGTGAGTGGCAATAGCACACGTGGACGGCGCCTTCCGGCGGGACCACCGCCTTCACCGCGCAGTGGCTGCTGCTGATGATCAAGTCGTAGCCGCTCAGGTCGAACTGCCGGACCGCCAGCGGATAGAGCGGCAGGTAGTGACGGTAGAAGCGGGCGGGATCCGGGAGCCGCTGCGCAAATGACGTGACAATCCGGCGGGCCTCTATCGAGGGTGACACCGAACCGGGAATCCAGACCAGCGTGTAAAGCGGCGCGTTGGGAAAGATCTCGCAGATTGCTTCGAGTACCTTCTCGCCGCCGCGCATGCCCGTGAGCCAGTCATGGACCAGCGCGACCCTCATCGGCACGACTGGCCAGCGGTTCGCCCGGTCATCCGGCCAGGACCTCGTCGTAGATCTCCCGCACCTGCTTGACCGAGCGCGCCCACGAGAACTCCCGGACCCGTGCGAGGCCGCGCTCGCGCATGTCGTCGCGCAGCCGTTCGTCCTGCAGCACCCGCCGCATCGCACCGGCAATAGCATCCGGCTGATAGGGGTCGATCAGCATGGCGGCATCCCCCACGACCTCCGGAAGCGACGAGAGGTTCGAGGTGATCACCGGTGTGCCGCTCGCCATGGCCTCGAGGGGAGGCAGCCCGAAACCTTCGTACAGCGACGGAAAGACGAACACGCGCGCAAGGCGGTAGAGGATCGCCAGCGTGGCATCGGGGACGAACCCGAAGAACCGCACGTGCTTGTGCAGCTTGTAACGGTGCACGGCCCGGCGCAGCGTCGCGTACTTCGAGATCTCGTCGCCGATGATCAGCAGCTTGATGTGCTCGAGCTCGCCGCGGCGCACCATGTGAAAGGCCTCGATGAGCCGCTCGAGGTTCTTGTGCGGCTTGATGTTGCCGGCGTACAAAATGAACGGATCGGTGAGCTGATACCGCTCCTGCACCCGCATCACTTCATCGGCCGGCGGCTCCTCGTGGAACCGCTCGTCGATGGCGTTGTAGATGACAGTCACCTTCGACTCGGGTACACGGAAGTACTCGAGGATGTCCCGTTTCGACGCTTCCGAGACGGTCAGCACGCGCGCCGACCGGTGAGCAGCCACCCAGAGTGATGAACGTGCGTAGGCGTACCCCAGACGGCTCGGCAGGTACTGAGGGAACCGCAGGTGGATGCAGTCGTGAATCGTCACGACCGAGCGGCAGGGGGTCATCGGCGGCAGGACGTAATGCGGCGCATGGAACAGGTTCACGCCGGCCCGCCTCAGCTCAAGCGGGATCGCGAACTGCTCGCGGAGGGAATACGGGCGGGACGGTTCCGTGACGGCCCTGAAGTTCTCTCCCAGTTCCGTGACGAACGCGCAGTCCTGCTCCCGGCACAGCACCACGAACTCGGTAGTGGCATCCAGCCGTGCAAGGTGGCGCAGCAGGTTGCGGATATAGGTGCCGATGCCGAAATCCCGTAATTTCCGGGCGTCGATGGCGATTCGCACGTCAATCGCATCTTATCCCAGCGACCTCATTGGCCCTTCCGGCGCAGGATCGGAGGCCGCACGGGACGTCCACCCCCGTCCGCGCTGTCAGCCGCCTGGCAGCTGTCCTTTGAGCCTGAGATACGTCCGAAGAATCGGCGCCCATGAGGGGTGGTGCTTCTCGTAGAAAGCCACATGGCTGTGCCGGTAGGCGGCGTCCACCGCCGCAGGTGCGGTGGCGCGCGACCGCCCGCGCAGGTGCGTGATTGTCGCGGCAGGCGTGAACAGCACCTCGCGGCCCCGTGCACGGATTGCGGCGCAGAAATCCACGTCCTCCGTATACATGAAGTACCGCTCGTCGAGCAGCCCGACTGCCTCCGCGTCCCCTCGATGCACGAGCAGCGCGGCCCCGCTGACCCAGTCCACCGTGTGCTCTACGCTGGTGGTCCGTTCGACCCACCGCGACACCGGCGGAAACCCGCGCGCGTGCAGCCCCGTCAGGCACTTCTGCCGCAGTTCGCCGAGCGGCGAGATCATCGGCCCGAACGAAAGCTCGACCCGGCCTGCGGCGTCCGCCAGCCGCGGCCCGGCGACTGCCGCAGACGGACGCGCGCGCAGCCGGGCGACGAGCGCGTCGATAGCGCCCGGAGGCACGAGCGTGTCGCTGTTCAGGAGCAGAATCAGGCCGCCTGATGTCTGGCGCATTCCGACGTTGTTCGCACGCGCAAACCCGAGGTTCCCCGGCTGCGCCAGGACCCGGACTTCGGGCCATTGCGCGCGCACGGTCTCAGGGCTGCCGTCGCCGGAGGCGTTGTCGACCACCACGATCTCGTGCGGCATCGCGGGAGGGGCGCCGGCAATCGATCCCAGGCAGCCTTCGAGCTCCGGCCGCGTGTTGAAGCTGACGATGATGATGGACAGGTGAGGACGATCGACGCTCATCGTGTGCCCGTCGCGATGCGCTCCAGCGCCGCGAGGGTTTCGACAGCAGCGCGGTCCCACGAATACCGGCCGAGTACCTCGGGCGCCCGCGCCAGCGTCGATCGCCCCGCCTCGGGCTGGGTGAGTAACGTGCGGATCACCGAGACGGTGCCGGCCTCGTCGCCACGATCCACGTACGAGACCGCTCCGCCGTAAACCTCCCTGGCTACAGGGGTGTCCAGCACGAGGACGGGCACTCCGGCGGCAAGCGCCTCGAGCGGCGTCAGGCCGAACCCTTCGTACTCGGAGAGGAACGCAAAGACGGCAGCCCGCGCATACAGCCGCGCCAGCGCGGAGTCGTCCACGTAGCTGAGGAGATCGACACGAGAGGCAACGCCCAGCTCCTCGGCGACGGCCCGCAGGTCCTGGGGCGGCCAGGTGCGGTCGTCGCCGACGATGACAAGCCGTGCCTCCCGCATGTCCGCCGTGGCAGCCGCGAAGGCGGCAATGAGCTGGGGGAGGCGACGGCGGTTGAAAATCGAGCCGGCATAGAGCACCAGGGGCGCTCGCGGCTCACGCCGGCCCGGGATGCTGTGCCGGGGCGTCACCCCGGGAGGGATCACCCGAATCCGGGAGCGGTCGGCCCCGAGGTGGGTCTCGATCTCCGCACGCGAGAACTCCGAATCCGTGAAGATCACGGACGCGGCGGCGGCGGCCCGGGCCGTGAGCCAGCGGCGGCGCATCCCCTCCCTTGGCCGGAACCATTCAGGATGCGCGAAGAACGACACGTCGTGAATGGTCACCGCGAGCGGGACCGGCACGCCGAGCGGCGCCGTGTAGGCTGGTGCAAAGAAGACGTCCAGCGGCTCCCGGCGCACCGCATGCCGGAGCGACGTCTGCTCCCACCACGTCCCGCGGCCGCTGCCGAAGATGCTGCCCAGGCCGCGTGCCTGAATGATGCGATGTTCGACCGTCCCTTCCGGAAACGGGAGGGGAATCAGGCCTGGCGCATAGAGCACGAACCGTCGGCTTCTGGCATCCGATCTCGTCGTCCAGCGCCGCAGCAGCTCGCCAAGGTACCGCCCGACTCCGGTGCTGTCGCCGAGAATCTCCCGGGCGTCCACCCCGATTCGCAGCGGCATCATGCCGGCATGCTCCTGCGCCGTGCCAGAACCTCGCGATAGGCCTCGAGGAGGCGGCCGGCGCTTGCGCGCCATGAGAACTCGCGCGCCCGCTCGATGCCCGCAGCCACGTGCGCGATCCGCAGCCCCGGGTCGTCAAGAAGGCTGTCGATCGCCCGCGCGAGATCCGCCGTGTCCTCGGGGTCGATGAGCGTGCCGGCTTCACCCACGACCTCCGGCAGCGCTCCGCGCC
>JACCXG010000289.1 GCA_013697225.1 Acidobacteriota bacterium | reverse complement strand
GCCCCACAGGAACACCCGCCTGAGACTCACGTAGGGGCAGAGTACGCCCGGGAGGGGGAAGAACGATCCTGACTGGTGATTGTCAGGCGGGCCTGGCGCGACGGGGCGCCAGGAGCATAGCCCGCAGCTCCCGAGCGCGGTCGTGGGCATCGGCAGCCGAGGCGACCGGCTCTTTCCAGAGCATTTCCCCTTGGGAATACACGCTCAACGCGGCGCCAGCCGCCGCATCCCGGAACTCGCAGTCGAACGGTTCTTCCCGCCAGCGGAGGACGATTCCCATAGATGCCATAGTCTTGTTGCGGGCGCGTGCAAGCTCGTCACCAACGGCTCTGCAGCGCGAAACGTGGAAATCAGGCGCGTTTCTCCTCCTGCGGCCAAATAGAAGCTCAACCTTTTGATACCCGCTGGAAGAATTTACACGCCAGATACACGACACGCCGGTTGAACTGCTGGAGAAGAACTTGCTCTCATCCGGACCATGGCAGCCATCGCGATCATCCAAACGGCATTGCTGCTGGCCGCATCGCCAGCGGCGCCTCAGCCCCAGGTCCCCGTGCCGCCCGGAGCCGAGCGTGTGGTGGCTCACGACCGTTGGGGTGGGCAGCTGGCCATCTGCGCCGAGGTTCCACGCCAGGAAGCGGCGCTCATGCAGCGGAACGGAAGAAGGCTCCCTCCAACTACCATCTTTCTGATCAATGGAGATGTGATCCGCAAGGTGGTGACCGGCCTCGGCGGCTGCGATCCGGCGTGGGCCCCCGACGGGACACGGCTCGCCTTCACCGCCCCCGACGGGCTCTGGGTCATCTCTACCACCGACGACACCGGCGAGCGAATCGTAGACACCACGATTGAGGAGAACCGCTACCTGACGCTGGCGCGTCCGCGGTGGTCGCCGGACGGGATGCGGATTGCCTATTTCGCAACCGACCGGCACCAGACCCGGGTGCAGGTGGTTGCAGCAGACACCCGGGCCACTGTCCTGACATCCCCAGCCGCCGCGGAGGACATGGAATGGAGAGGGCCCCGCACGCTTGCGGTAGGGGGCCAGGTGCTGTCGGTTCCGTGAACTGTCGCAGGTGGATGGAGCGAGCTGTCAGGTCAACATCCGCAGCCCGGTGACCAACCGGCTGAGCCCCTCGTCCAGAGTGCCGGGATCGAGCGCCCCATACGAGATCCGGATCGAGCAGGAGGAGGAATCGCCGAACGCAGAGCCGGGGATGGCCGCCACGCGATGTTCGCGAATGAGCCGCTCGGCCAGGGTCATCGCGTCCAGCCTGGAGTGCACCCGCACCAGGTAGTAGAACGCCCCTTCGACCGCCGCGAGCTCGCACGGCACTCCCCCGCCGGTGAGCGCCTGGTGGATGGCGCGGCGCATGGCATCGAGCCGCGACAGCCTCTCGCGCACGTAGCCACGACCTACGGAGAGGGCCGCCCGTCCTGCCTGCTGCGAGACAGCAGGGGGGCAGATGAGCAGGGTGTCCTGGATCTTGTTGACGGCTTGCCAGAGTCCCTCGGGCACGACCATGTACCCGATGCGCCAGCTCGCCAGCGCGTAGGCCTTCGACAGCGAGTACAGCGAGATCGTGTGCCGGTCCGCCCCGCTGATTCCACCCGGTGAGAAGTGCCGCGCCCCTCCGTACGTGAAGTACTCGTACGCCTCGTCGTGAATGTGGAACACTCCCCGGCTTTCGCAGAGCGCGTTCACCGCGCGCAGCGCCTCTTCCGGGTACACGGCTCCTGTCGGGTTATTGGGTGAAACGGTGACGACTGCGCGGGTGCGGGGGGTCAGGGCCCCGGCAATCGCCTGCACGTCGAGCTGGTAGCTGCGATCCGTCGGTACCCGGACTGCGCATGCCCCGGCCATCACCACGGCCATCTCGTGGTTGAAGTAGTAGGGGGCGAGCAGGATCACCTCGTCGCCAGGGTCGGTCACCGCAAGGACGGCGTTCATGAACGCCTGGTTTCCCCCGGCCGTCACGAACACGCGGCTGCCGGAGCGCAGGGTGATGCCATTCTCGGCCGCGAGCTTTGCCTGGATGGCTTCCACGAAGACTGGCAGCCCCTCGACCGGCCCGTACCGATGATCTGCCGTCGTCGTGCCGAACCGCCGCACGGCCTCTCCCACTTCCGGCGGCGGATCGTAGGACACGATGCCCTGCCCCAGCGAAATCGTGCCGGGTGTTTCGGCTATCCAGCGACCGACGATGGGGATGACGGGAAGCTGCACGGCGGCAAGGCGCCGCGATTCGCGAAGGACGTTCTGCACCGCCTCAGCATATCGCGCGTGCTGCGGTCACGGGACGACCGCCTCCCCCTTGTAATCGAGCTCCCCCGCACGTATGAGAATGGTCAACCTGTTCTCCCGGAGCGGCAGAGGGCAGGTCGTAAAGGGATTGAACGCGCACGGCGGGTTGTAGGCCTCGTTGAAGTCCAGCACGGTCGTGCCGTCGGGTTGCAGATCCGCGTACAGGAAGCGGGCAGCTCCATAGGTCTCCTTCCCGCTCGTCGCGTCCCTGAAGACGAGAAAGAGACGACCCGGGCGGGTGGTCATCGGGCGCATGCGGATGCGGCGCCCCTGGAGCGTGAACTCCACCATGCCCTCGGTGGTGTAGACCTGATCGTCACCGGACAGGCTGGGGACCCGGATCTGCCTGGGCTTGGGGTCGGCGATGAAGCGCGCCGTCACGCGGTATCGCTCGTCGATGGGATACCACCGGAACCCGGCAAACGTCCTGGCCACCTCGCTCTGCGGATCTCGCACCCTGATGGCATGGCGCTCGCCGCTCGTGTGCACCCACAGGGTGATGTCCCCGATGCGCAGCTCGTCGCGCGGCCGGGATGACTCGGCAGGGCGCAGACGCACCGGCGAGGTGACGCGGGCCTCCCCGAGAAACACGTCGGCGCCTCCCGCAGGCTCGAAGCGGACGTCACCCCGCTCGTAGACGAACCGCCCGATTTCGGCGGACACCCGGGAAGGCAGCGCCACAGCGCTCCCCTTCGCGCTCCCGGCGGTGTTCCCTCCCGGCTTCAGGAAGAAGAGCCCTGCGAGCGGCACGTAGTCCCGGCGGTAGTCCGCCTCGTGCGTGGCACGCCACGCCTCCACCTTCTTCAGGTACGCCGGATCCTGAGCCACGCCGATGGACAGGAGAAGAATCAGAGCGGACAGGTGAGACGACACGGATCACTCCTTCGGTGGCTGGGTCGTGCGAGCAGCCTCCAGCCGTTGGGCCAGTGCCTGGAATGCGGGGGTCGGGCCGGACCAGCGAAGGTCCTCGACCGACTTGAAGAGCGCCAGGTCCGTTCGCAGCGTCGCGAGAGTCCGGAAGAGAAATGCCAGCTCCCTGTTTTCCGCGAGCGTCACCGCAAGCGCCCCGGGATTGAACGCGTTGACGCCCCACGTCCGCCAGTCGGCGGGGATCGCTTCGAGGTGCCCATATCGTGCGAGCACCGCGGCGGTGGACTTGGCTCCCCACCCGGGCAAGCCGGGATACCCGTCGGCCGCATCCCCGACGAGTGCGAGGTAATCGGGAATGGAGGCGGGAGCCACCCCGAACTTCGCCATCACTCCGGCTTCGTCGCGCGTCACCTTCGTCCGCCGGTTCAGCTGCACGACCCGCGTCCCACGGACACACTGGGCCAGATCCTTGTCAGGTGTGCAGATCACGACCTTCCCCACCCGCCGATCGCCTGCCGCCCGCTCCGCCGCCGCGGCCAGCGCATCGTCCGCTTCGTACTCGACCATAGGCCAGACGCTGACACCCAGTGCGGAGAGGACCTCTTCGAGCAGGGGAAACTGCGACAACAGGTCCGGATCAACCCCCTCGCCCGTCTTGTATCCAGGCCACAGTTCGTTCCGGAACGACTCGATGACGTGATCGGTGGCGACCCCGATGTGCGTCACCCCCTGATTGATCATGCCGAGAACGGACGCAACGACTCCGCGGACAGCTGCCACCTCTCGGCCGTCGTCATCGCGTGCCGACGGCATGGCGTAGTAGTGCCGGAACAGCTCGTACGTACCATCCACCAGATAGACGTCCATGTCTCGTGTCCCTGCCAAGTCTAATCTCCCCGCGTCCATGGCTCCACGATGGCTCGTTCCATGCTCCATCGGCTCCGCGTTGCCAGGTTTGCCGGATGGGCGTTCGACAAGCGGCGGCACCCTGCAGAGAAGCTCGAAAAACTGGCGCTGGCTGCTGAGATACGCACGTGCAGCCTTGCCGTAAGATAAAGACTGGCGCGTCAACCTGATGAGCACATTCGAGTTCCTCGAAGGCGGAGGCGAGATGGGTGCGCGGATGCGCGCATTCGACTGGGCCGCAACACCCCTCGGCCCTCCCGCCGGCTGGCCGCAGCCGCTGCGGACGCTCGTCACGGTCCTCCTGGGTTCGGGCCAGCCGATGTTCATCGCCTGGGGCGCGGACCGCACGATGCTGTACAACGACGGCTACGCCCCGCTCCTCGGCGGGAAGCACCCCGCCGCGCTGGGCTGTCCGTTCGCGGAAGTCTGGGCCGACATCATCGACGTGGTCTCCCCCATCATGGACCGCGCGTACGCGGGCGTCCCGACCTACATGGACGATATCGAGTTCCTGATGCTCGACCGCCATGGCTACCCGGAAGAGACGCACTTCGCGTTCTCTTACACGCCTGTGCGGGACGAATCGGGCCGCGTCGCGGGAACATTCTGTGCCTGCACCGAAACGACCGAGCAGGTGTTTGCGGAGCGTCGCCTGCTCTTCCTGTTCGAGCTCGGCGAGCGCCTTCGGATGGTGACGGACCCTGGCGAGATCATGGGTGTGGCCGCCGAGGCGCTCGGGCGCTACCTGCATGCCGGCCGTGTTGGCTATGCCGAGATCGACAGCCGCGGTGAGTTCGCGCGCGTCGAGCACGACTGGATCGATGGGATGGCCAGCATGGTCGGCCGCTGGCGTCTGAGCGATTACGGACCGGAGCTCTTCGAGGAGCTCCGAAGCGGACGGGCGCTGCGCCTCCAGGATGTGCTGACGGACCCCCGGACCGCTGACGCCGGCGGCTCGTTCGGCGCAATCGGCATGCGCTCCGGCGTCACGGTCCCGCTCATCAAAGACGGGCGGCTGGCGGCAGTGTTCTTCGTCCACGCGGCAGCGCCGAGGCGCTGGAGAGACGACGAAGAGGATGTGGCGAGGGATGTCGCCGAGCGCACATGGGAAGCGCTCGGGCGCGCTCGGGCGGAAGCGTCGCTTCGTGAAGTCAACGACCGTCTGGAGCGTCAGATCGAGGCGAGGACCGCTGAACGCGACCGGCTCTGGCAACTCAGCGAGGATCTCCTGGTACTTGCCACCTACGACGGACGGCTGCTCCGCGTCAGCCCCTCCTGGTCGCGCCTTCTCGGCCACCCCGAAGCCTCCCTGCTCTCAACGCCTTACAGCGATCTCATTCACCCGGACGACGTGGAACGGCTGACGAGCCGGCTGGGAGAGATGCAGCGGACCGGGCGGCCGGTACGCATCGAGGATCGGGTTCGCACCGCCGACGGCACCTACCGATGGACGGCCTGGACGCTCTCCCCTGATCCCGGCGGCACCTTGTTTTACGGTGTCGGGCGCGACGTGCAGGAGGAGAAGATGGCGCTCGAGGAGCTGGCGGCGGCAAACCGCCAGCTCGTGCTCCAGATCGAGGAGCGGGAGCGCGTCGAGGCCACCTTGCGGCAGATGCAGCGGCTGGAAGCGGTCGGCCAGCTCACCTCTGGCGTCGCGCACGATTTCAACAACCTCCTTACCGTGATCCTCGGCAGCATCACGTTCCTGAAGCGTGCCCCGATGGACTCCGGGCAGCACCGGCGCCTCGACATGATGCGCGACGCGGCCGAACGCGGCGCCAAGCTCACCGCGCAGCTTCTGGCCTTCTCCAGGAACCAGCGGCTGGAACCGAAGTCTGTCGACCTGAACGAGACGGTGACCACCATGCGCGACCTGATCCAGAGCAGCATGGGGGGCACCGTGCGGCTGGAGACGGGCTTCGAGCCGGATCTCTGGTATGCGCTGGTCGACCCGACGCAGATTGAACTCGTCATTCTGAACCTGGCCATCAACGGCCGCGATGCGATGGAGGCGGGAGGGAGCCTGACGATCCAGACGCGCAACGTCACGCTGACGGCTCCACCCGCACGCCCCGAAGAGCCCCCGCCCGGTGAGTACGTCGTCGTCTCCGTGACCGATAGTGGCACCGGAATGTCGGAGGATGTGCTGTCAAAGGCGTTTGAGCCGTTCTTTACGACGAAAGAGGTCGGGAAGGGCTCCGGGCTTGGGCTGAGCCAAGTGCTCGGCTTTGCGCAGCAATCCGGCGGCGGCGTACGGGTCAGAACGGGGCCCGAGCACGGGACGACCGTGGAGGTTTACCTGCCGCGTGCCTCGGCTCCGGCTCAGCCGCTGGAGCACGCCGTGCCGGCCGCAGATTCCACCCCGCCCGCAGAGCGGAAATATACCGTGCTGCTGGTGGACGACGACAGCGGAGTACGCGAGGTCGCCGCGTTCATTCTCGAGGAGCTGGGGTACGCGGTCATCGAGGCGCGCAGCGGCGGGGCGGCCCTCGAGCTCCTCGAGGGGGAACCCTCCATCGATATTCTGCTGGTGGATTTCGCCATGCCCGGCATGAACGGCGCGGAGCTGGCGCGCGAGGCCCGCCTGAAGCGCCCCGGCCTCCCTGTGGTGTTCGTGACCGGGTACGCGGATTTCTCCGCGCTCAAGGATGTCGAGCACGAGCGCATCGTGCAGAAGCCTCTGCAGGATGAGGAGCTTTCCGCGAAGCTTCGCGCCGCGCTCGAGGATTCGGGCCAGCGCGCCAGCGCTGGCTGACCCGCTGCAATGGACCAGGAGCTGTTCGATGTGACCTGCCCCTATTGCGGTGAGGGGCTCGAGATCTATATCGAAGCGGACGTTCATGGCGATTTCGTCCAGGATTGCGAGATCTGCTGCAATCCCTGGCTCGTGCACGTCGCCCGCAACGGACGCGAACGCGTGGTGGAGGTCACCCCCGGCGACGGCCGGGAGTGATATCTCCGATCCTCCGCGGCGACGTCAGGTTGCGGGCCCTCTCGACGCGGGAGGGGCGAAGGGGAAAGGGAGAAGGTGAAAGGGAGAAGGGAGAAGGGACAAGAGGGCCCGGTTGAGGATAAGCTGACGGGCGCGTGCCGGCTGCCGACCCGACTCCCCTGCTCATCGTTGCCTTTCTTGGCGTGAGCCTCGTGGTCGTGCTGATCACGTGGCTCCGGATGCCGGCGTTCCTGGCGCTTGCAACCGGATCACTGTTCGTCGGACTCGCGGCGCGCATGCCGCTGGCCGAAATTCCGCGCGCCTTCCAGTCAGGCGTTGGCGACACCCTGGGCTTCGTCGCCATGGTCATCGGCCTGGGCACCGTGATCGGGAAGCTGCTGGCCGAATCCGGCGGAGCAGCCGTGGTGTCCGGTGCCCTGATCCGCACGATGGGTGAACGGCGCCTGGACTGGGCGCTGATGCTCTCCGGATTCATCATCGGTCTCCCGGTGTTCTTTCAGGTAGGCCTGGTGCTGCTCGCGCCGGTGTTGTTCACCGTCAGCAGGCAGACCGGGACTCCCCTCCTCCGGCTCGGATTGCCGATGGTTGCCGGCTTGTCGGTGGCGCACGGACTCGTGCCCCCGCACCCGGGCCCGCTTGCCGCTATCGAGCTCCTTGGGGCGGATCCTGGACGGACATTGTTCTACTCCCTTGTCGTCGGGCTTCCGGTCGCGATCCTGTCTGGCCCTCTGTTCACACGATTCATCGGGTCGCGGGTGCATGCGGAACCCGGCACGATCGCGGAACAGTTCAGCGGGGCACGTGCCGCCGTTCGTCCTCCATCGCTGGGCATCACACTCCTCACGATCCTCATGCCCGTGATCCTCATGCTCGGCGCGGCACTGGCCCAGACAACGATGAGCGACGGGGCCGTCCGGCAGGGTTTGACGTTCGCGGGACTGCCCCTGATGGCCATGCTCCTCGCAACACTGCTGGCGCTTGTCACGTTCGGACAGGCACGGGGCTTCAGCCGCGAGAGCATCCTCACCTTCGCGGAGGAATCGCTCCCCCCAATCGCCAGCGTGCTCCTGGTAGTCGGTGCCGGCGGAGGCTTCGGCCGGGTGCTCGATGCCGCCGGGGTGGACACCGCGATTGCACAGGCCATGAGCGGGCTGCAACTGTCCCCGCTCGTGCTCGGCTGGGTGATTGCCTCCCTCCTCCGGGTGTCAGTCGGCTCCGCGACTGTCGCGGTGGTGACGGCGGCCGGCATCATGGCGCCCATTGCGGCCGCGATGCCGGGCGTGAACCGGGAACTGCTGGTCGTTGCCATCGGCGCCGGCTCACTCATCGCGAGCCACGTGAACGACGGAGGATTCTGGCTCGTGAAGGAGTACCTGAATATGAGCGTGCCGCAGACATTCGCGACATGGACAGTGATCGAAACGATCATTGCCATTGCGGCGCTGGCTGGGGTGCTGATGCTCGGAACTGTGGTGGGGTGATGCTGATCGTCGACGCCCACCTCGATCTGGCGATGAACGCGCTCGAATGGAATCGCGACCTCACACGCTCTATCGAGGAAATCCGCTCCCGTGAACGTGGAATGACAGACCGCCCCGACCGGACGCGGGGAACCGTCTCGTTCGGTGAGATGCGGAGCGGCGGGGTGGGGCTCTGCGTCGCGACGCAGATTGCACGCTACGCCACGCCCGGCCATCCGCTGCCGGGATGGCACTCTCCCGAACAGGCATGGGCTCACACCCAGGGGCAGCTCGCCTGGTATCGCACGATGGAGGAGCGCGGCGAGCTCGTGCAGATCCGGGACCGCGAGAGCCTCGACCGGCATCTGGACGGATTGTCCCGCAGCAGCACCGAGGACCGGGAGCAGCCGATCGGCTACATCCTCAGCCTCGAAGGTGCAGACTCTCTTGTCACGCTGCGGCACCTCGAGCGCTCGTTCGAAATGGGCCTCCGCGCTGTGGGCCCGGCTCACTACGGGCCTGGGGTGTACGCGCAGGGCACGAACGCATCAGGCGGAATCGGCTCACGGGGCCGCGAGCTCCTCAGGGAGATTGAGCGGCTTGGCATGATCCTCGACGTCACCCACCTCTGCGACGACAGCTTCCGGGAGGCCCTTGACCATTTCCACGGGCCGGTCTGGGCCAGCCACTCGAACTGCCGCTCTCTCGTGCCGCACAACCGGCAGTTCTCCGACGATCAACTTCGCGAGCTGATTGCACGCG
>JACCXG010000275.1 GCA_013697225.1 Acidobacteriota bacterium | reverse complement strand
TGCACGCCGAGCCGATCGAGCGCGCACAGATCCCCTTTGAAATAGGCCGACATCACAGCGGTCACGCCGCCGGGATCGTCCCGCGCCTCGAGCCGGAACGGACCGCAGTGCTGCAGCAGGGTGTCGTACAGCCGGTGTTCGTAGTCAGTCCACGACACTACCCGTAGACGCGCTTCGTCGTCGGCCACGAGCAGGAGCTCACCTACGGGGGTCTCGAGTCGATCCAGATAGAGGGACAAGGTGTCGGTCATGTGCGGGGCCTCTCCTGTAACTGCCGTGTGTCTGCGGCGCATGCCCACAGATGCTGCGCCGCGTACGCCCTCCACGGTCTCCAGACTTCCGCGCGGGCTGTCAGGCGGGCGGCGGTCGGCCGCACGCCGGTTTCGGCCATCGCGCCGCGACGCAGCGCCGAATCGCCGGCCGGAAACGCGTCCGGTTCCCGAAACGCGCGAAGCGCGATATATTGTGCCGTCCATTCACCAATCCCGCGGAGGCGCCGCAGCCGTGCAAGCGCCTCATCGAGCGTGGCCGCCCGCTCGAAGAGGCAGGGCTCCGATGCCACCGCTTCGGCCAGGAGGCGGAGCGTGTCACGACGGGTCGACGGCATCCGGAGCTGGGCGAGGTCGGCTGATGCCACCCGTGCTGCCGTCGGGAAGGCGTGCGTCAGGTGTCCCCCGTCGGGCTGGCGCAGCCGGACGGGTTCGCCGCAGAGCGCCACAAGTTCTCCCCCGAGTCGGCGCGCGGCGGGTACCGTGACCTGCTGCCCCAGCACGGCTCTGACGGCCAGCTCGAACGGTTCCCAACCGCCGGGGGCGCGCAGCCCCGGCCGCGCCGACACCAGGGATGCCATGAACGGATCGAGGGAGAGATGCGCTCCGATCGTCTGAACGTCCGCGCCGAGATCGAACACCCGCCGCACTCGGCCAAGGATGGCGGGCAGCGCCCGGAGGTGGGGGAAATCAACGGTGACGGCGAGTCCCTTGCCCAAGGGGTCGTGCGCCACGGCAATGGTGCCGCAGTGGCCCTCGATGGCCACGGTGCGGCGATACACTCCCGCATCCACCTCTTCGACCCCTTCGATGAGACGAGCTGCCAGGTGCCCCAGCATGGCCTCCCAGTCGTACGGGGGTTTGTAGCGGACCCGCAGGGTGACCCCTGTGCCGGGCTGGATCCCGGCGTTGCGAGCCCTGGCCGATTCGCCCGCGTGGGGCGCTCGGAGTGCCCCGGGCGGACGGCCGAAGAGGTGCCGCAGCGTCTCGTTGAAGCGCCTGACGCTGCCGAACCCTGCGGCCAGGGCTACGTCACTGAGCGGCATGCCGGTTTCCTCAATCAGCTGCTTCGCCAGCAGCACACGCCGGGTCTGCGCAACAGCCACCGGCGAGGCGCCGAGGTGCTGCCGAAAGAGCCGCCGCAGCTGACGGCCGCCGACGCCAAGCCGATCGCCAAGCGACTCCACCCCGTTCACCCCGTCGTCGAGCGCGCCGTCGGCAATGAGCGCCAGCGCACGCGAGACGGTGCCGGAGGTGCCGCGCCAGCCGGCGAGCTCGGGTGCGCTCTCGGGCCGGCAGCGGAGGCACGGCCGGAAGCCGGCGTCCTGCGCGGCGGGGGCCGACGGAAAGAAGCGGCAGTTCTCGAACCTGGGGGTTCTCGCCGGGCAGATCGGGCGGCAGTAGATCCCGGTCGAGAGCACGCCGACAAAGAGCCTGCCATCGAATCTCTGGTCACGCGACTGGAGGGCGCGATAGCAGCTGCGGGGGTCGCGCAGGTTCATGCCCCCACCATCGCACATCCGGCGCACGGGCGCTCGCGGTTTTCGGACCTGACCACAGGAGGGTAGATGCAGGAGCTGTTCAAAACCCGCAGGACGCCCGCCAGCGCAGGGACCGCGTGTCTCCTGCTGCTCGCTATGACGGGCGGGGCGTGCGCGCTGTCGCACGAGCCACGGCTCGTGACGTTTCCGCAGCTGAAGTCGAAGCCGGTCCTGCACATCGCCGGCGTGTTCGACTACCGGACGGCGATCGCCTCAATCGACGCAATCCTTCGACGCGATCTCGGATTCGAAGCCTTTCCGGTGACCTACGCGTTCTACCCGAACCGCACGGCGTTCGAGGGAGCACTCGTGCAGCGGGGACACGCGCCGGCCTTCGCCCGGACGACCGCGCGAACCATGATTGCGGTTGGCGGCCACCGCGGGGTGCTGATCAACGATGCCGCACTGAGCGCCATGGAGTGGCCGGATCGCACGCTGCTCCTGGCGCACGAATTGACACACAGCCTCCAGTACGAGCTCGCGGGCGGGCGCCGCGGCACGTCGGATCAATGGCTGCGCGAAGGCTTCGCGGACTGGGCTTCCATCAGGACCCTCGAAAGGCTCGACGGAGGGTCGATGCGTCACTTCAAGGCCAGGCGCGAGCGCGAGCTTCGTGCGGCCGGCCGTACCGCCGTCCCCGCACTCGGCGAGATGACGACGTTCCAGCAATGGGTCGAGATCGGCGCAACCCGCGGCGCAGCTGCCTACGCGAAGTCCTTCCTTGCCGTGGACCTCCTGATCGAGCGGCATGGCGTCGCGTCCGTGCTGGACTACTTCACGCGTTTTGCCGCGTCGGAGGACCGAACGGGGAACTTCGAAGCGGCGTTCGGTCGCACCCTCAACGAGTTCGATGGTGCCGTTCAGGCGACGCTCTGGCCGAGGTAGGCGGTCGTTACGACGGGCGGCACTCCGCATGTGCTTACAATGGAGCGTTCCTGATGCGACACATCCTCGTGGTTTTTCTGGTGCTCGGTTGTGCGGCGGGAGCGTCGGCGCAGACGCCTCCAGCCGGTTCAGCCTCACAAGGGCCAGCCGGCCGCGGAAACGCCCCGGCCGGACGCGGCGGCATGACCATGGTTCCCCAGGATGTGCTGCTGTGGGAGGGGGGAGCGCCGGGAGCCCTCGGGGATGCGGATTCCGATAAGCCGATGCTGACCTACCACCGCGCCGCACGCGGTGCGACCGGCACGGCAGTGATCGTCGCCCCGGGCGGCGGCTACGGGGCGCTGGCGATGGATCACGAGGGGCGGCAGGTCGCCGCCCTGTTCAACGCGATGGGCGTGAGCGCGTTCGTCCTGCGCTACCGGCTGGGACCCCGGTACCGGCATCCCATTCAACTGGGGGATGCGCAGCGGGCGATCCGGCTCGTGCGGGCGCGTGCGCAGGAATTCGAGGTGCAGCCCGACCGTATAGGGATGATGGGCTTCTCCGCCGGCGGGCATCTGACATCCACGGCAGGGACGCATTTCGACACCGGCCGCCCCGATGCCTCAGACCAGGTGGATCGCGCAAGCAGCCGGCCCGACTTCCTGATCCTGGGTTATCCGGTGATCAGCTTCGATCCGGCCATCACGCACGGCGGCTCTCTCCGGAACCTTCTCGGCGACACTCCCGATCCGACACTTGTCGCGCTGCTCTCGAGTGATCGCCAGGTCACGGCGCAGACCCCGCCAACGTTCCTTTTCCATACCACGGCCGACACGGGGGTCGTCCCGGAGAACAGCGTCCGCTTCTACATGGCGCTCGTCAAAGCCGGCGTGCCGGCGGAAATGCACATCTTCGAGAAGGGTCCCCACGGTGTGGGGCTGGCACTGGGGGATCCCGCGCTGAGCGCCTGGCCGACCCTCCTCACCAACTGGCTTCGGGGCCGCGGGCTGCTGGCGAAACCCGCTCCGTAGAGGAGAAGGAACCTCTATGATTTCCACTCGCCCGCTGGTCCTCCTGATCGAAGACTTCGACGATGCCCGGGAGATGTACGCGGAGTACCTCCAGTTCACCGGTCTCTCCGTGGCAACGGCTCCCGATGCCGTTCAGGGCCTGAAGCTCGCGGCGGAGCTCCGGCCCGCCGTGATCCTCATGGACGCGGGGCTTCCCGGGCTCAGTGGCTGGGATGCCATCGCCGAGCTCAAACGGAATGCGGCGACCCGGGAGATTCCCGTGCTGATGCTCACCGGCCACGCGCTTGGAGACGCACGGGAACGGGCACTGGCGGCCGGCGCCCACGGCTTCATTGCGAAGCCCTGCCTGCCCGACGACCTCGCGCGCCAGATTCACACCGTGCTCGAACAGGAGCTCCGGCCCGACCGGTAGCCGCACGCTGTGCGGGTCGCATGGCCACGAGGTTCACATGCTGCGGACGCTCCTCGGGGGAAACGACTTCGACCAGGGCATTCTGACGCACACCGGTCACAGACCCTGGCCGATGCCTCGTGGTCCGTGGATCATGACGCAGAGCTGGCACGATCTGCTCTTCGCGCACTGGCCTGTCGGCGCAGATCTGCTCCGTCCCCTGGTGCCCTCCGTCTTCCCGCTCGATCGCTTCGAAGGAGAGGCATGGGTCGGGATCATTCCGTTCCATATGACCAATGTGGCGCTCAGAGGGGTGCCGGCGCTGCCACGCATTTCCGCTTTTCCTGAACTGAACGTCCGGACCTATGTGACGCTCGACGGCAGGCCGGGAATCTATTTCTTCAGCCTCGATGCCGGCAATGAGCTCGCCGTCCACGCCGCCCGCCTGCTCTTCAATCTTCCCTACCATGCCGCCACGATGCGCGTGAGCCGCGAGGACGGGTGGACGGTCTACAGCAGCAAGAGAAGGAGTCGCAGCGCAGGGCGCGCGGAGTTCGCCGGACGATATCGTCCCACCGGTGCGGTCGCTCATCCGGCCGCCGGAACGCTGGAGCACTTCCTCACGGAGCGCTACTGCCTCTACGAAGTGGACCGCCGGGGTCACCCGTACAGGCTGGAGATCCATCACCCGCCCTGGCCGCTGCAGGCTGCGGAACTCGAGACGGATCGAAACACGATGGCAGAGTCGAACGGGCTGCCAGGACTGAACGGCACGCCACTCCTGCACTTCTCCCGGCGGCAGGACATGGTGGCATGGCTGCCGACGCGTCTGGGCGCAAAGGGACTGGGAATGCCTGCCGGATAGCCCGGGTGCGGGTCAGGGCGCCCGTTGGTCAGGGACCACAGTCGTGACCGCCGCCAGGCGCGTGCCGAAGCGCATGTCCGTCAGGGTGACACTCGTGCCCCCCTGCACTGGCTGGACCTGGAACCGTGGAAACCGCGACCAGCTGAGCACTGCGAGAAAGTCGGGGTCCTTCACGGCGTCCAGCACCGCGGGGTGCTCCACCCGCTTCGGGGTCCGCTCCGGATCGAACTCCACTCTCGGGGGCCACCACGAGAAGCTTCCTTCCTGGTAGTACTGACCTGCGTCAACGATGATCGCGCGGCGCATCGGGTTCACCGGCACCGGCCCCACCATCAGGGCGACAGGGGGCCTTCGGTGTACCGCCGTCCATGCCTGCACGACACGCTCACGCGCTGCAGCCGCGGAAAGGACCATCACGGCGATATACGCCGACGCGAGGGCCAGGGCCACACGGGCCGGGGCCGTGCTCCCCCGGCGGCGGGCCAGCACGACACCCGCGAGCAGCGCCCCCCAGAGCCAGGGATCGACGATGAACACCGCATCGCCGTAGAACCAGCTCGTCGAGAACGGCATGAGGAGGCGCACGCCGTACGAATTGAGCCAGTCCAGGCCCACATGCGACAACACGCCAGCGTAGCAGAGAGCCAGCATGGCGGCCGGGCGGACGCGCCGTGCTCCTGCCGAGGCAGGCGGACGCCAGCGATCGATCAGCACCATCAGCCCGGCCAGCGCAACCGGCAGAAGGAGCTGGGCGACGATCCCGTGGGTCCACCCGCGGCGCAGCGCGACGTGGGGGGTCTCGCTCAGGAAGGCCAGCGCATCGATGTCCGGCAGGTTCGCGGCGATCATCAGCGCGGCGTTGCCAAAGCGCGTCCGGTGCTTCAGGCCCGCTTCGCCGAGGGCTGCCCCCGTGAGTGTGTGGCAGAGATTGTCCATGCACTCGCGGGACGGCCGCGGCTACTCCTCGCCCATGTAGGGATGCCGATAGTCACGTGACGGGGCGAATGTTTCCTTGAGCGTGCGCGCGTTCACCCACCGCACCAGATTGAGCTTCGATCCCGCCTTGTCGTTGGTTCCCGACGCACGCGAGCCGCCGAACGGCTGCTGCCCGACAACCGCGCCTGTCGGCTTGTCGTTGACGTAGAAGTTCCCCGCCGCGTTCCTGAGCGCGCTGACTGCCTCCCGGACGCCGCGCCGATCGCGGCTGAAGACCGCCCCCGTCAGTGCATACGGGGAGGTCCGATCGACCGTCTCGAGCGTCTCGTGCCACTTGCCATCCGGGTAGACGTAGGCGGTCACCACGGGGCCGAAGATCTCCTCGCGCATCGTCCGATAGCCGGGGTCTTCCGTCTGAATCAGTGTCGGCTGGATGAAGAAGCCCTCCTTCCCGCTGGCCGTGCCTCCCTGCAGCACGCGGGCCCGTTCATTCGCGTCGTCGAGATAGCCGCTGATCTTCTTGAAGGCCTTTTCGTCGATCACCGCCCCCATGAAGTTCCGGAAATCGCGGACGTCGCCGACGTTGATGTCTTTCATCATCGCGACGGTGCGGTCTCGCACCTCGGCCCAGAGCGACTCCGGGATGTACACGCGGCTTGCCGCGGAGCACTTCTGCCCCTGATACTCGAAACCGCCGCGCGCAATCGCCACCGCCACAGCCTCGGCATCGGCTGACGGGTGCGCGATAATGAAATCCTTCCCTCCTGTTTCACCCACGATGCGCGGGTAGCCGCGATACTTTTCGAGGTTCTCCGCGACCTTCTTCCACATGCTGTTGAAGACGGCGGTGCTGCCGGTGAAGTGGACGCCCGCAAGCTCCGGGGAGTCCAGCAGGAGTCGGCTGATCTCCACCGGGTCTCCGGGCACCATGTTGATGACGCCGGGGGGCAGCCCTGCTTCCTCGAGCACCCGCAGCGTGTAGTAGCTGCTCAGCATGGCGGACGCGGCCGGCTTCCACACGATGGTGTTGCCCATGAGCGCGGGAGCCGTTGTGAGGTTGCCGCCGATCGCCGTGAAGTTGAACGGCGAGACCGCATAGACGAAGCCCTCGAGGGCGCGGTACTCCATCTGGTTCCACATGCCCGGGCTGCTGACCGGCTGCTCGCTGTAGAGCTCCTGCGCAAAGTGGGCGTTGAACCGCCAGAAATCTATCATCTCGGAGGCTGAATCGATTTCCGCCTGATTGGCCGTCTTTGACTGCCCCAGCATCGTCGCCGCCACGATGGTCGAGCGCCAGGAGGTGGCAAGGAGCTCCGCGGCCCGCAGGATTACCGCGGCACGATCCTCCCACGGCCAGCTCGCCCACTCGCGCCGGGCGGCGGCCGCCGCCGCAATCGCCTCCTGCACGTGCTCCGGATCCGCCAGGTGGTAGTCCGCGAGCACATGGCTGTGATCGTGCGGCATGACCGCTTGTGCGGTCCGGCCGGTCCGGATCTCCCGCCCGCCGATGATGATCGGGATGTCGATCCGCTCGGCAGCCATGCTCTTCAGGCGCGCCTTCAGCTCGGCCCGCTCCGGTGTGCCTGGGGCGTAGCTTCGGCTGGCGTCGTTGACGGGCTCGGGAACCCGCCGGACCCCGGCAAATGCCGCATCGAGAATCGGCCCGGTCGCCGGACGCGTTCCTTCCGTCGTTGCACTCGTTGCGGGAACTGGTGAAGCGGTGGTGGACATGATGCTCTCGTCCCTTCGTCGCGGATGGTCCTGGCGTCGGAGCGGAAGGCCAGCG
Organism: Acidobacteriota bacterium; assembly: GCA_013697225.1. Taxonomy (GTDB): domain Bacteria; phylum Acidobacteriota; class Vicinamibacteria; order Vicinamibacterales; family 2-12-FULL-66-21; genus JACCXG01. The sequence continues at coordinate 1,909 of JACCXG010000275.1, read as the reverse complement.
CCTCCCACATGCACAACGGCACCGGAAGATTCAATTATAGTCGCCGCCTCCAGCCCACCCGCGACGACCCTCGCCAGAGCTGTTCCGCTGAACAACGGCTGCCGCTCATGATGATGATGATGATGATGCGGAAAGGGCCAGTTCCGCCAGCAGCGGAAAATGATCCGAGGCGGTGTGCGCCACGGGGTGCCGGATCACTTCGCACGACAGGAGTCCCTCCGCACGGCCGGCCGGCAGAAAGACGTAGTCGAGCCGCACGTGGGGATCCCAGACCGGGAACGTGAGCCCGGCATCATCCGGGTGCAGACGGCGAAACCCGTCGACATAGCCCGCGTTGAGTACCATCTGCACAGTCCGCCACCGGATGCGGCCGCCACTGAGCCACACCAGCGCACGTAGCCGGCGCGGCAGCTTGCGGACCTCCAGCAGTTCCCCGGGGGCCAGAGTGTTGAAGTCTCCGGTGAGGAGGTGGAATCCCTCCTCGTGTGCCTGGATCGTCCGGAGGAGATTACCGAGCTCGAGCACGCGCCGGCGCTCCGTCCACGCGGCATGGACGGCGCTCAGGTGAACGCCGAACACCCGGAAGTTCACACCGCCGGGGTGTACCTCGAGAAAGGCATGGCGTGACAGTCGCGGCCTGTGCCAGGCATGGTGACGGGTCGGCTCCCGGCTCATGTAGCCGAGCGAGGTTCTCGGCAGCGCGCCGCACTCGGCCATCCCGCACCGCGCCGCGAGCGTCTCGATCACGCGCGGGCGGGTAGCTTCCTGGAACACGACGAGATCCGGGCGGCAGGCGGACACGACCTCCGCGATGGCCTCCTCGCGCCCGGTACCGCCGTGGCGGATGTTGTACGACAGCAGCCGGAAGCTCACGGGCGGTCCGGATGCGGAACCGCCCCGCTCTTCTCGATGAGCACGAGATACGGCTGGCCCATCAGGTCGCCCCGCAGGTGCATGACGAAATCGCGCGACGCCTGGATGTTCACCGGGCGCTTCACCATCGCCATGAGCCTTTGCCGGAGCAGTATGAGATCCGGAGCGATTTCCGGATCATCGTCGCTCAAGGGTCGTGAGTGGATGCCGGGGAGGAAAAAGCCGGTGACCTTGAACAGCTTGATCACCTCGTCCCCAACCAGCGTCAGGTCCAGATCGCTCGTGCCGGGCCCCTCCGCGTCGAACGGGGCGCCGTCCTTCCATCGCCGGCCCGTCACGGCACTGCCGCGCAGCACCACTCCCGTTTCCGGCGGTATGGCGCCCCGGACGATCTTCACGAACTCGGCGCACTGCTCCTCGCTGCCGCCGAAAGCCAGGCGGATGAGGTTCCCCCGTTTTTCCTCATCCGTCAGTTCTTTCTCAGCCTCGGCCGCCTTCGCAGCGCCCACACGCGCGGCCGATGACCCGGTCAAACCCAGCTCTTCCACGTCTCCCTCCATACAGATCGGATGCAGCCGCCGGGCCAAGGAGGCCGGCGGCTGAAGCAGGGCTTGCTGCTGATGTCTTGGTTATCGTGAGGTCGGTGCGTCGCGCGATTCGCGGCCGGACCAGAGAGGATTCCTAAGGCTTACTTGCGGATCGGCTCGGCACCCACAGTTCCCGGCTTCATGGTGGGGGCATCGGGCATGCGATCGAAGCCGACCAGCCTCCAACCGTCCGCCCCCCGGCGGAAGTATGCGTGCACCGGCGCTTTCCATGACGGATGCGCGTCCGATACGGCGCTGAGATCGACCCGGACGAACGAGCCTGCTTCTGTCGGCAGACCGGAGGGGGCGCGCAATGCATCGGCATCGCCGTCACTTTCGCCGAGAGAGCTCACCTCGCCGGTGGCGTTGTCGAAGCGATGCCAGACGGCCCGGTAACCGGCCGGGGCCTGCGCAAAGCCGTACTGAACCGCCGGGTTCACCAGCTTGAG
>JACCXG010000264.1 GCA_013697225.1 Acidobacteriota bacterium | reverse complement strand
ATGACTGCCGAACACGCCCCTGTAGGCGTGCAGCTCGTCGACAACCACGTAGCGCAGGTTCTCGAACAGCTTGGCCCACTTCGGATGGTGCGGCAGGATTCCCGAGTGCAGCATGTCCGGGTTGCTGAGCACCACGTGCGCTTTCCCGCGAATGGCGCGCCGGGCATCCGACGGCGTGTCGCCGTCATACGTGAACACGCCGATGGCGGGTCCGTCCCCGTCCACGTTTCCGCTGACGACCTGGGCGAGGCCGTGCAGCTCCGCGAGCTGGTCCTGCGCCAGCGCCTTCGTCGGAAAGAGATAGAGGGCACGCGTGGACGGGTCCTTCAAGATCGCGTCCAGGACCGGAGCGTTGTAGCACAGCGTCTTGCCAGAGGCGGTCGGGGTGATGGTGACGACGTTGCGGCCGGCGAGCACGTGGGCAAAGGCCTCTGCCTGGTGCGCATAGAGCTGGTCGACGCCGCGTGCCGCAAGCGCCCCCTTCAGCCTGGGGTCGGTGCTGTCGGGAAACGGTGCGAATGTGGCGGCAACGGCGGGCAGCCTGTGGGCAGCCGTGACAATCGGATCGGCTTCCCTGCCGAGGGGCGCGCGGGAGGCCGTCAGCCTGGTGAGGACTTCCTGGAGGGACCGATCCTTGTCACCGGTGATGACGGGAAGCGTCTGGGGAGGCATGGAATGGACAGCCGATGGTAGCAGCCCCGGTGCCGGCGATCAACAAGCGAAACCGTGCCTCAGCTCGTGCGCATTCGGACCACAGGCCTCAGATGTTCGACCGGGACTGGCACCCATCGACAGTGATCGACGCGCCGCTGACCCAGCTCGCGCGCGGGGAGGCGAGGAACGCGACGACGTTGCCGACTTCCTCGGCGCGGCCGAACCTCCCGAACGGCAGCTCCCGCTCGACGAACTCCGCGATCCCCTTCGGATCCGCCCCCTGGCGACGCTCCCACGAGCCGCCCGGGAACAGGATCGAGCCGGGCGCGATGCTGTTGACCCGGATGTTCATCGGCGCCAGCTGCTGGGCCATCGCCTTGCCCAGGCTGATCTCGGCCGCCTTGACGGCGTTGTAGGTCATCCGGCCGCCGGACTCTCGTCCCCAGATCGACGCGATCAGCAGCACGACGCCGCCCCCCCGCGCGCGCATCAGTGGAACAGCAAGGCGGGAAGCACGGATGGCCGGGAACAGCGTCTCGTCGAATGCCGCCTGCCATTCGGCGTCGGATGTCCCGAGCAGATCGGCGCCCGCAGCCCGGCCGACGTTGTTGACGAGGATGTCGAGACCGCCAAAGGTCTCCTCCGTCCTCGCCATCACGAGCTCCACACCGGCGGCGGTCGACACGTCTGCCTGCACCGCCAGGACCATCTGCGGCTTCCGGGCGGCAGCTTCCACTTCCATTGCGGCCTCCGTCAGGCGATCGGCACCACGGGCACAGATGCACACGCGGCACCCTTCCGCAACGAGCGCCCGCGCGCTGGCCAGCCCCAGGCCACGGCTGGAGCCGGTCACGATGGCGATCTTGTCGGTCAGGGAGAGGTCCATGAGGTGAGAAAGGGAGAAGGGAAAAGGGAGAATTCTCAGTCGGTCCTGCCGCCCGACAGATCATTCAAGCGCCAGTCGAACTCGTGAAAAACAATGCGGAATCCGTTCTGCTCGAGGAAGTCGCGCTCGAGGCGCAGCACGTGGGGGGCGATGAAGGCGAGCACGGCCCGCTCCACGGGGGAGCGCTTGGCGAAGCGTGACCCTTCCTCTCCCTTGTCGTACGCGGCGACGAATTCCGCCTCGCGCCAGCTGATGATCGGCGTGACGGAGATGTTTTCCGTGAGCCGATCGATCCGAAGCATGAATCGATCGTTCACGAATTCCGCCTGAACGGCGTCGAGCTGGGCGGCAAGCCGCGAGGCCGTATACGCCTCGCTGCGCAGACGGCCACTGCCGACGGCCCCGCGCCCGAGCGCCAGGTAGAGCCGTGGTTCCTTGAACTCGGGCAGGACGTTCTTCTCGATCTCGTCGAGGCTCAGGGTTTGACCCGCGAGCCGGTGCTTCGTCCGTTCGAACGCCCCGGGAATCTGACGGATGCTCCCGGCCGGATAGGCGCCCGACTTGCCACGGATGGGATACTGGCTGACGACCGTCTGAAGGACGATCGCGTTGTAGGCGTTGAGCCAGAACGCCATCTTCTGATCGCGGGACCAGCCGTCGTAGGCCGCCGCAGGCACGTTGAGTGATGCCACATAGCGGTCGAGCCGCCCGCGCTCACCCGCAAGCGCCCTGTAGTAAACCAGGCCGTCACGGACGTTCACGTCGAGGAGTTGATCGTACGCACGGTGAATCGGCTCGACCTGAGCCTGCTCCTGCGCGGCTGAGGGAGGGACGGCCGCTCCAAGGAGCACGAGCGACAGGCCTGCATGGGCAACGGACCGGAACATACCCACAATCCTATTACGGACCGTCCTCGTGCGGACCCTCTCGC
>JACCXG010000256.1 GCA_013697225.1 Acidobacteriota bacterium | reverse complement strand
GTGCCAAATACTCGTTCGTCGCTTGTGGTCCCACTCGCGAGGGTCCCATGAATCCGTCCTTTCATGGGTAACCCGACTTGCGGCGCGACGATGACTCCCTCGGTAACATTTAGCATGGCGCGATACGTCGTCTTGACTTCCGGCATTCCTCACAGTACGCTGCGGCCCGGCCCAAACGTGAACATTTGGTGATCTCCCTCTCCAGCTCGCACAATCAGCCGTGCGCGGCACGAAGCTGCTCGCGTGACCGCCGCACTCGGCGGTGACTCAAAATCGCCGGCACACTCACGGGTCGTCGGCCTTCGCCTGTCGCGAGCAGGGGCAGGAGCAAATTCGGTAAGCCAGATCACCTTTGATCGCAGCCCCGTTGCGGACCCGATGATCCTGTTCGCGTGCCGCACGACGGCCTCCGCGCTGACGGCTCGTCTGCGATGGAGCGGCCTGTAATGGAGGGATTCCGGACACATCGGACCCGGCGCTAGGCGCGCCGGCGCAAGGGGCTCCGGGGAACGAAAATCCCCCGGTGTAATAAGGAGGAGTGCATGGGTATTGAAGTTCTGAAGCCGTTCGTGCGCATCACGTGCATCCTCGCGGTTGCCGTCATGCCCGCTCTTGCGCAAACCGATGCGGGCGCGCTACGCGTGCTGGTAGTGGACCCCACTGGGTCCGTAATTCCCGGAGCGGACGTGAGGGTCACCAACGTCGAGACCAACGCGAGCGATTCCAGAGCGTCGAACGAGGAAGGCTACGCGAATTTTTCTCCGCTTACACGCGGGAGATATGTGGTCGACGTCGCGCTCACAGGCTTCAAAAACGTGCGGATTGTGGACGTCAGCCTGGACGTTCAGCAGAACCGGTTGCTGCGCGCTGTCTTGGACGTGGCGCAGGTGACCGAGTCGGTCGAGGTGAGCGCGCAGCCAGCGCCGGTGCAGACTGAGGAGGGTTCCCTGGGGCAGGTCATCAGGGGTGAGGTGGCTGTGGAGCTGCCGCTGGCCGGCCGCCGTTACACGGAGCTCGCGCTGCTCATTCCCGGAAGCAGTCCCAGCACGATGACGGTGACGACGCGCGGTCCCGGCTGGTTCGTGTCAAACGGGAACTACCACACGCAGAACAATTTCATGCTCGACGGGTTCGACAACAATCAGGGTACGCAGAACGCCCAGTCACTATCGGCGCAGGTGGTGCAGCCGAACCCGGACGCCATCGATCAGTTCAAGGTGCAGACCAACAGCTTCTCTGCGGAGTTCGGCCGGTCGGCTGGCGCAGTGGTCAATGTCTCGCTCAAGTCCGGCGGCAACGCTGTCCGGGGCTCCACCTTCTACTACAACCGCGATTCGTCGCTGGCGGCGAATTCCTGGAACGCCAACACGTTCGGGCTCCCGAAGGACGATCTCGGCTGGAACCAGGGTGGGTTCACGGTTGGCGGCCCTCTGGTGGTCAACCGCCTGTTCTACTTCGGTGCGTACGAGGGGTTCCGGCAGACGTTCACCGATTCGGGCGTGAGCACGGTGGCCACGCTCGCGCAGCGGCAAGGGGTGTTCAACACCGCGATCCGCGACCCGCTGACGGGACAACCCTTTCCCGATGGACGCATCCCCCAGGCGCGGTGGGACCCGCTCGGAAGGAAGGTGCTCGATCTCTACCCCGAGCCGAATCGGGATGGCCGGGCCGTCGCCGGCGGCCGTTTCGTCGACAACTATGCCTGGCAGCGTCCGGGCCGGGAGAATACGCACAAGATGGACGTGCGCAGCGACTTCGTGCAGAACGCGACGAATCGGTTCTTCGGGCGCTATAGCTTCCTGCAACAGGACATCTTCCGGGAGCGGTTGTTCCCGACCCTGGGCGAGGGCACGTCGAACCAGGGGGAGCAGTACAACCGCAACCAGAGCCTGGGTTTCAGCTGGAGCCGCGTCATCAATTCGCGAATCGTCAACGAGGCGCGCGTTGGCTACAACCGCACCCATTCCCGGTTCGCGCACGCGGCAGCGAAAGACCCGACGGCCGACCAGTTCGGTTTCGTAGGGCTGCCGGCGGAGTATCTGACGACGGGTGGCATTCCTCTGATCGACTTCACGAATTACACGGACCTGGGTATCCGCAACTTCCGTCCGCAGTTTCAGAACCCGCAAACGATCCAGGTGCTCGACACGTTGTCGATGGCTCTCGGCCGCCACAACCTGCGGTCCGGCGCCGAGGTGCGGATCAAGCGCAACGAGCTGCTCGACGTGATCCGCCGCAGCCCCGCCTACCGGTTCACCGGAGAGTACACCGGCGACGACGTGGCTGATCTCCTCATCGGTCTCCCGCTCAGCCTCAATGCCACGACGGTGCCCATCGTGGACTGGCGTCAGGAAGCGTACGCCGCGTTCGTCCAGGACGACTGGAAGCTCTCGCCGGACTTCACGCTCAACCTGGGATTGCGCTACGAGTACGCCACGCCGTATTACGGCGCCGGACAGAACCGGAACATCAACTTCGACTTTCGGACGGGGGAACTCGTCTACCCGACCGACCGCGACAAGTACTTGATGGACACCGATCGCAACAACTTCGGCCCCCGGCTCGGGTTTGCGTATCAGATCCGTCCTGATCGGCTGGTGGTACGCGGCGGCTATGGAATGTTCTATTCGCTCGAGGACATGCGCGGATCAGAAGGCATGATCGCCCTCAATCCGCCCACGTTGGTCGATGTCACATTGCAGAGGACGAGCAATACGGCGCCGCCGCCGATTCGTCTGTCCGATCCCTTCCCGGCCGGCCTGACCGACAGCGCAAACGTCAACACCACCACCGTCGCCGTGAAGGCGCGAGCTCAGGACCAGCGCGCCGCGACCGTTCAGCAGTGGAACCTGGCCACGGAGCTCCTGCTGCCCTGGCAGTCGACAGTTGAAGTCGCCTATGTCGGGAACCGAGGGGCCAACTTGCTGGGTGTGCTCCCCGTGAACGGCGTGCCTTTCGGCGTCAACGGCGCCATTGCCGCCAACCGGCCATATCCGAACTGGCGCCAGATCGACGTCAACATCACCGAGGCCCAGTCGGACTATCACGCGCTGCAGCTCAAATTGGAAAAACGGCAGTCGCGCGGACTGTATCTGCTCTCCAGCTACACCTACGCCCGTGCGGAGGACGAAATCGGCGCATGGGGGGCGGGTGGATCGGGCGCGCAGATCATCCTGAGACCCGATTTTTCGAATGTGGCAGAGGTGCTCCGCGGCGAGCGGGGCCCGAACGGGCAGATTGCCCGTCACCGCTTTACGTTCACTCAGGTATGGCAGCTGCCGATTGGGCGCGACCGGGCCATCGGGACCAACATTCCCGCCGCACTGGACGCGCTGGTGGGCGGCTGGCAGGTCTCGAGCATCACGTCCGTCCGCACCGGGTTGCCCGTCAACGTCACGCTGTCACGGACCGGCACGGATCCCAACTCCGGGCAGAACTACGCGTTCTTCGACCGCAACGGCGGCTACCTCCGCCCCAACCTCGTCGGCAACGCGAACGCGAGCAGCAATGCGAGCGCGGACCGTTTCGCGTTTCTCGATCGCAATGCGTACGCGGTCCCGGCGCTCAACACACCGGGGAACGCGCCGCGCAACTCCGCCTGGGGACCCGGGCATTGGACCACCGACCTGAGCCTCGTCAAGCGGGTCAGGTTCGACAGATGGAGTGCGGACGTCCGCGCAGAAGCGTTCAACCTGTTCAACCACACAAACTACGACCAGCCGAATACGTCATTTGGTACGGCGAACTTCGGGAGCATCACCGGTGCCGGCCTGCCGCGCATCGTGCAACTGGCGCTCCGGGTAGGGTTCTAGCATTCTGGCCCCCGGAGCGGAGCTTCCTCTTACCAGCAACCTTCGCTCCGGGGTTCAATGCGGGGACGTGACGGGAAATCGCCTGTAGCGCTGGTGCCGGCGCTCTAAGTTCTGTCTTGGTCCACGAGGTCGCCGGCGGGCCGGGGGCCGCGTGCCGTCAGGCGAGCGCCGCTCTGCAGAACTCGACGCATTTCGCAGCCTCGTCGAGCACGGTCGATTCCTCGGAAATCGGGTACTCCAGCTCGATGTTGCCGTGAACTTGTACTGCTCGCGCTTCATCAACTGGAGGATCATCCGAAACCGACCGGGTCGCCAGCGACGGGGATGCGAAGGTGGCGAGCGACGGAATTCACGCACTTCACCCAACCTGTCCACCAGATCGGATCAAGCGCAAGGGCCGAACGTCCACGACGCCGCGTCCGTGTGACGCGAACGGCGCCGCGACACCGCCGGCCGAACACGCGAGGAGCGCCACGGTCGGCAGCAGGCGCCACGGCATCCGGATCGTCACGTCACTTGCCCCAGGGGCGCAGCCCTTCTTCACCGCGCTTCTCGCCGGGAGGATACCGGTTCAGCTGGTTCTCGACCGGCTGGATCGTCGCCCGGTGCTCCCGCACGAGCGCGCGGATCTTCTCGAGGACGTCCGGGTGCCGGGCGGAGATGTCGAACGACTCGGATGGGTCCTCGTCGACGTTGAAGAGCAGCGGAGGATCGTGCTCTGTCCGCTGCGTGCCCTCGCCGAACGAGGACTCGGTGACGAAGTGCGCCTTGTACGGGCCCATGCGAACGGCGTAGACGTCCTGTAGCCGGTAGAAGAACACTACGTCGCGAGCGCTCGGCGCGCCCTGCAGCAGCGTGGGAGACTGGTCGACGCTGTCGTAGACGCGGTCCTTGGCGAGATCGGCCCGCGCGAGGCTCGCGAACGTCGGCGTCAGGTCGAGCGTCGAGCCGACGCCCGTGACGACCTGCGGCTGGATGCGGCCCGGCCACCAGAAGATCGCAGGCACGCGCATACCACCTTCCCACGTCGTGCCCTTGCCGTCGCGGAGCATGCCCGCCGAGCCACCGAGCTGGCGCATCGTAAGCCAGGGACCGTTGTCGGACGTGAACACCACGAGTGTGTTGCGGTCCAGCTTCAGCTCCGTCAGCGTCTCCACGATCCGACGGACACTCCAGTCGATCTCCTCGACGGTGTCGCCGTAGTGGCCGCGCGGACTCTTCCCCCAGAACTCTTTCGACGCGAATACCGGAGTGTGCGGGTGGCTGTACGCGAGGTACAGGAAGAACGGGCGGGAGCGGCTCCGCTCGATGAACTCGACGGCCCGCTCGGTATACCGCTGCGTCAGGGTCCACTGGTTCGCCGGCCGCTCGAGGACGCGCTCGCCTTCCATT
>JACCXG010000232.1 GCA_013697225.1 Acidobacteriota bacterium | reverse complement strand
CACGGGCGCGCCCCAGGTGGTCCCATCTGGCGAGACCTGCACCGAGTAGGCGACGGGCCCCGTAGCCAGCGGGGCTGCGGGTTCGGGCGTGGCCCGTCCCTGCGCGCCCGAGGCGGACGACGTTGGCGCGCCTGTCCCCGCTGCGGGCGCCGCAGCTGGTGTGCCGGAAGCGCCTGGCGGCGTGCCGGGCGCAGGGGTCACAGGGGCCTGCATGCCCGCGGCGGATGTCGCCGAAACTGGTGTTCCGGCGTTGGCGGAAGCTGGCTGCCCACCGGCGGCCGCCGGGGCCGCGCCTTGACCCGGTGCGGCACCCTGGGCCGGTGCCGCTGGGGGCGCACCTGGCTCCTGAGCCCCCGCCCCCCCGCGGCCTCCCGCAGGTGGTGCGCCGCGGCCTCCGCGCCCGCCACGCCCGGCCGGCAGGGCGGCGGAGTCGATCTGCACTTCCGCTATCGCCACCGTCTGGGGAAGCTCGATCTGGAACCACATGCCAGGCTGCTGTGCGGCACCGCCCGTATCCCATCGCGCGCCCGGCGTACTCCCGGTTGCGTAGGCCGCCGCCTCCGCGTTGTGGCTGGCCGACAGCTTCCACTCCGCCCCATTCGTCAGCAGCCGGGGCAGCGAGGCCTCCAGCTCGGGAACCGTCCACAGCATCTTGCGAGGCGACGCCTTCCGCACAGCCCCGACCTGCGCCGGCGTCACGAACTGACCCGAGTTGCCGAAGCTGTTCCGCACGTAGCTGGCGATCGCGGCAATCCACTCGTCGTCGTTCGACCCCATCGGCACCATCACGCCGCCGGGGTACTCCTGGTCGCCAATCGGCCCGGTCAACCCGTGCAGCAGCACCTTGATTGCGTAGTCGCGGTGTCCAACAATGCGCGCCACGCCGCCGAGCGGCGGCGCCAGCCTGGTCCCCTCCGGCGCACCCATCATCGGCGCCCCGGCACCGTCCGCGCCGTGGCAGGCCGCGCAGACCTCGCGGTAGATGGCCTCCCCGCGCTGCATCACACGGCGCTGATCGGTCGTGAGGTTCAACGCGTTCACTGCCGCATCCGCAAGGGAAGGGCGCTGCCCCTGGTACGTCATGACGGGCCGGAGGATCTGGCCGCCAATCTCCTTGACGCCGCGCGCCGGGTTCGACGCCATGGCCGCGCGAATCACCTTCTCGTACGCCGGCACCTTGTGCGCGTTCAGCGTCAGCATCGCCTGGATGACGACATCGGGATCGCGGTCTTCCGCCAGCGCGCGGTACTCGGCCGCAAACGACTTGTCCCCCGCCTTGTAGAGCGTTTCGCTCGCGCGGATTGCCTGAATACGGATCCGGGTGTCAGGGCTCTTCATCAGCTCGCGCACGAGCGGTGCGTCGAGCGCTGAGAGCCCCTCGAGCGTCCAGAGCGCGTGGACCCGTCCGAGCTGGTCTCCGCCGCTCCGCGCCAGCGTCCGAAGCGCGGGAACGACCGACTTGTCCTGCCGAAGCACCAGCAGCTTCTGCGCCGTGTCGCGCCACCAGCCGTTCGGGTGCTCCAGGTGCTTCACCAGGTCCGCCGCGGTCTCGGAGTACATCCGCGGCTGCCGGCGATCGGGTTCCATGCTCTCGTGCGAGATCCGCCAGATCCGCCCGAAGTTGTGGAGCTCGTCCAGCCCGTATTGATCGATCTTCCGCCGCAGGTAGGAGCCCGGCCCGACGAACTGGGCATCCTGGATGATGCCCGTATACATGTCCACGACGATGAGCGTGCCGTCAGGGGCGTTGTGGACGGCCACCGGCCGGAACAGCGGATCGGTGGAACGAATGAACTCCGACTTCGGGTAGGCGTTCCGCAGCTGCGTCAGCCCCTCCGTCTCGACCACCTTCGCGCGGCGGACGACCCGCCCGACGGGCTCGCCGAACAGCAGATCGCCCACCATGTCCTGCGGCAGGCGGTGCCCCCTGTAGATCTCGACGCCCGACGCGGACGTGAAGTGGTTCAGCGTGCCGTCCGGCATGCGGACGCGGTTCATCCCCCCCTGCATGTCGGCGATGCCGCCGGGGGCCGGCCATGGCACCTGGAAATCCGGTTCGAAGTTGTCCGGCACGTTGAAGGCGCCGTACGCGATCGGCGTCTGGAAGTTCACCGGGCCGATCTCCCCGCCGCCGTCGACCCACCACGTCTTGCCGTAGTTGTCCTGGGCCGACCACCACTGTCCGCCGTTTGGCTCCGTCTCTTCGCGAAGAATCTTTCCGCCGG
>JACCXG010000213.1 GCA_013697225.1 Acidobacteriota bacterium | reverse complement strand
GCCAGGGGAAAGCTCGCTCCCCAGAGGATCGCCGCGGGAAGGATCGCCCAGAGCGTCCGCACGATATCGAGCTGGAAGGTGAACCAGGGGCTGCTCGACATGGACGGGTCGATCGGCCAGTACGGCAGCGAGTCGGTCAGGGCGTACGCCGCCCACGCGATGGCACCAGCGAGCAGCATCTGGCACCACGCCAGCGCGAAGCGCGGGCGCGCGATGTTGCGCGAGAAGGCCGACCCGAGGCTGCTGCCGATGCCGAGCCCGAGCAGGAACACGGCAAGAATGAGCGAGAAGGTGTAGACGGTGCCGCCGTACAGGAGGGACAGGATGCGCGACCAGACGACCTGGGCTGCCAGCGCGGTCATCCCCGAGATGGCGATGGTGACGTAGATGGCCCAGGCGCCACGTTCGCGAACGATGATCGTGGTCTCCACCGGCGCGGCCTCATAGGGGGTCACCCGGGCAATGAGGAGCGCAACGGCGGCCACAAGGAAATTGAGTGCGACAGCCACGTAAGTGGCAATAGCCATGTCGTGCACGCGCAGCAGATAGAAACCGGCGAGGAGGCTCCCGAGCACGGCGCCGGCAATGTTGCCGCCGTAGAAGAACCCGAGCCAGGCGACCCCTTCCGGATTGGTCCGGACCCAGCGCGCGATCGCCGGCAGAGTGGCGCCCATCAGCAACGTTGGCGGCAGCAGACAGATCGCCGCAGCCAGTCCGCGCAGCAGGATGCCCACCACGCCTGTGCCTGCCCATGCGGTGTAGATCCCGCTCAGCAGCGGCATTCCGAAGAGCACCAGGATGCCGATGACGCCGATCCCGATCTCCAGATAGGCGTACACCCTGAGGGGGTGGTGGACGGGGGACACGCGGCCCGGCAGCAGGAGGCTCCCGAGACACATGCCGGCCATGAACGTGCCCAGGAGAACGCCAAGCGAGACGGCAGAGGATCCGATGACGAGCTGCAGCAGCTGGAACCAGACAACTTCATAGATCAACGCCGCGCAACCGCTGCCGACAAACAGCAGCAGCAGCGCCGGCAGGTACCGCCGCTCGGTCATGCACTCACCTTCTGGGAATGGAGATCACGGATCAGCCGCAGAACTGCACGGAACTGGCTGGAAGCTTCGAAGCGTACCACGGGTCAGGTGCTTCTACGACTGCAGCTGCGCCTTTGTTACCCCCGCCGGGCACAGCAGAGAGCGGAGTATCATGGCCCACCCCATGTGTGAGCGAATCGCACTTTCCGCCGGCACGCTGCTCGTCGCACTTGCCGTAACGGGGTCTGCCGGCCCTGCGCCGGCGCAGGACCAGCCCGGGCGGATCGTGGCCGTGGCCGACATTCACGGATCGCTGTCCGGGCTGACGCAGATCCTCCGTGCCGCGGGGATCGTGGACGGCGCCAATGCCTGGATTGGCGGGAACGCCCGGCTCGTACAGACCGGAGATTTCCTCGATCGCGGGGCGGACGTCCGCCAGGTGATGGACCTGCTGATGCGCCTCGAGTCCGAGGCCCGGCGCGGCGGCGGGAGCGTGGAGGTGCTCTTCGGAAACCACGAAGGGATGAACCTGCTGCACGACTTCAGGGACGTGGCGCCGGGTGCGTATGTCGCATTTGCGGACAGGCGCTCGGACGAGCGGCGGCGCCGGGCCTTCGACGCCCACGCGGCGCTCGCCCGCCGTGCCGGCGAGAGGCTCGAGCAGGAGGCCTGGATGGCCGCCCACCCCCCCGGTTACGTCGAGTACGTCGAAGCCCTGGCTCCGCAAGGGCGCTACGGGCGGTGGATCCGGTCCCGGAAAGTGGCCGTGCAGATCGACGGCACGCTCTTCATGCACGCGGGCCTGCCGCCGGACACCACGCAATCGCTCGAGGAGATCAACCGTACTGTCGAACGTGAGATTCGCACGTGGGACGGAATCGTCGACGCGCTTGTCCGGCAGCGCTCCATCACGCGCACGTTCAGAGTTCAAGAGATCGTGAACGCCGCGCAGGTCGAGATCGGGCGGATCGCTCTGGCGCAACGCGCCGGGGAGCCGCTTGGCGATCACGTGACGCCTGTCTTGCTGGAGGGGCTGCAGCACATGGAACGGATCGATACATGGGCGCTGATCTCGCCGGGCGGTCCGCTGTGGTACCGCGGCCTGGCTACGCTCCCCGCCGATGCGGGACCAGATGTCGAAGCGCTGCTCCGCCGCTTCGGCGCGCAACGCGCATTCCTCGGGCACACACCGCAGCTGCCCGGGCGCGTGAACACGCGCTTCGAAGGACGGGTGATCCTCGGGGACACGGGCATGCTCAGCGACTTCTACAAGGGGGGGCGGCCCGCAGCAGTGGAACTGCAGGGAGATCAAGTGACAGCGATCTACACGTCAGGGCGGGAGCCCCTGACAGCTGAGAACACAGGAACTCGATGAAGCACCTCGAGCGGGGGGACGCACGCCTGCAATATTGCCGGGCGGGAGCCGGGTCACCATCCAGTGTGCCGGGGCCGTGAACGATCTGATCGCGGCCCACTTCTCGGAGGTGGAGCGCAGGGCGGATCGGGCGATCCCTGCCGCCGCTGACACCTAAGGCCGGCGGCCTGTCCTACTTGAACAGGTCGTCGAACGCTTTGCGTGCGCTCGTCGGCGCGGACGTGGTGGTGGTCTCGCGTTCGACGGTGGTTCGAGGGTGGAACTCCGGACACAGGTTGCGCACGTCCTTGGGTGAGATGCGGGCCGGGATCGGCCGGACGCACTCGAACGCCGCGCCCGTGTCGAAGTGGGTGCACTGCGCGCAGGCGTGAAGGTCGGCGCCACAGCGGGTGCAGGTCGCGTCGGCCGTCCAGGCAGAGGCCACCGTCAGGACGTTCCCGCACCGCGAGCAGCGGACCACCTCCCGGAAGCCGGGCATGCTGAACGTCTTCGGGCGGTCCGGCGGCTGCCCGCGCGGGGCATACTCCTTCTTCGGCGCCCCTCCCCCTTCCCGCCGCGGCTCGCGTGGCGTGTCCTGATATCCGCGTTGCCTGTACTTCCTCTCCGACATGGATCCCTTCTCCCTTGTCCCTTGTCCCTTTCCCTTCTCCCCGTCCCCCTTCGTCCCCTTGCAAACCGGCCCGAGTGTACACGACCTCTAGCAGCGGGCGAGGAACCTTCCGGGGTGGAGGGCGTATAGTTCCGGAAGGAGTGTCGACATGAACGTACGAACCCGCCTCACTGCTGCCGTGTGCCTGCCCCTCGTCCTCGCCGCCCTCTCGGCGTGCGACATCGTCACCGCGGATTTCAAATCGCAGGAAAGCGCGGAGTGGCGGAAGTCGTACGAGCTGCAGGCCGGGGGAACCATCGAGGTGCACAACGTCAACGGCGCGATCACGGTCGAGCCCGCGGCCGGGAACACTGTGGAGGTCGTTGCAATGAAGCGCGCCAGGGGGGCTTCTCCGGAAGCGGCGCGGGAAGCGCTCGAGCATATCGAGATCGTGGAGAGTGTCTCCCCCTCCGCGATCCGTCTGGAAACACGCTACCCGCGGAATTCGCCGCTCTTCCAGGGGGGCGGCGGCGGTGAGGTGCGTTACACACTCAAGGTGCCCACGTCGGCACAGGCCCGATTCAAGACGGTAAACGGCGGGATAGAGGTGACCGACCTTGCAGGGTCGCTGAATGTGCAGACGACAAACGGCGGGATCACCGCACGGGGCATCGGCGGCCCGATCGACGCATCCACAACGAACGGCGGCGTGGACGTAGAGCTGACCCGCGTGTCCGGAGAGGGCGTGAAGCTGGAGTGCACCAACGGCGGTATCAGGCTGCGGCTGCCGTCCGATGCGCGTGCAACGATTTCGGCCAGCGTCACGAACGGGGGAATTGAAACGGGCGGGCTGGCCCTCGAGGCGTCCGAGACGTCACGGCGCCGGCTGGAGGGCAGTCTCAACGGTGGAGGGCCGAACATTCGCCTCCGCGGCACGAACGGCGGTATCCGGCTGAGCAGCCGGTAACGTCAACTCGCCTTCTTCCGCACGTCGCGCCCGAGCCGGCGCTGCAGCAGCCCCAGCACCCTTGCCTCCTCCGCGGTAAGGCGATCCACGGCACGGGCAACCTTTTGCGCCCGCTGGGCAATCGTCTCCATCATCGAGCCGTCCAGATACGCGTCGATGACAGCGGGGTGGATGTAGCACTTGCGGCAGACGGCTTTCGTGTTGCCCAGGCGTTTGGCGACCGTCTCCACCGCACGCACGATGTTCTTCTTTGCTTCCGAGTCGCAGGTGTACGCCTCGAACTCGCGAAGCAGCTGTGCCGCCAGCACCGTTCCCGCCCACGTGCGGAAATCCTTCGAGGTCACCTCGACCCCGGTGATCTCCTTCAGGTACGCGTTCACCTCTTCCGACCCGAC
>JACCXG010000212.1 GCA_013697225.1 Acidobacteriota bacterium | reverse complement strand
GGCTCACCCGCGCGTCGAGCACATGCCCGCGTGCCTCCGCGACGTCGAGCTTCTGGCGGGTGTCCTGGATTGCCGACTGGAGGGTGGAACGGCCCGACACACCCCATGCGTAACCCAGCCCCACGAGCACGATGGCTACGCCCAGCGCGGTGAGCGCGAACGTCAGTATGCGATTCATTCAGGATGATTGTAGCCGCGGCTGGTGCGCGGCGGCGTGCAGCCGGCGGCAGATTCGGAGCCGTCCGATCGTCGCACTCGCCTGGTGACTAGCCAATTAGCAGGACGTGCAGATCGCCGACGTTCGTCCCCGTCGGTCCCCAGCGGATCAAATCGCCAAGCGCATCGAAGAAGTTGTAGGCGTCGTTGCGTGCCAGAAAGGCGTCAGGACCCAGCCCGCGCGCGCCCGCACGCTGCAGTGTCAGCGAGTCCAGCAGGGCGCCGGCGGCATCCGTGGGGCCGTCGATGCCGTCCGTCCCGGCGCTCGCCAGGCAGGCTCCACGCTCGAGCATCAGGGCCATGGAGGCGACCCCCGGCACGGCGGCCAGCGCAAACTCCTGGTTCCGGCCGCCGCGTCCATTGCCGCGCACCGTCACAGTCGTTTCCCCCGAGGCCAGGACGCAGAGGGGGACGTGGACGCCCGCGGCCATCCGCTTTGCGCCCTCCACAAACTCCACTGCCGCGTCGCGCGCCTCACCCGTAGTGGCAGCATCCACCTCCACCACTGCATAGCCCCGCCCTTCGGCCGCCTGCCGTGCACCGCGGAGGGCGCTGTGACGGTTCCCGACAACGACATACACGGATTCGCTGAGTCCGGGGTCCTCCTGCTTCAGGGTTTCGTCGGCGTGCCCGCGTGCTCCACGTTCCAGGTAGTGAATCACGCTGGCTGGCGGCGTCACCCGGCGGCTCCGGACCACTTGCAGCGCATCGGCAAAGGTCGTGTCGTCGGGGACGGTCGGCCCGGAGCCGATTACGGAAGGATCGTCGGGCACGGGGCCGTGGACGTCCGAGAGGGCCAGCGTGACGGTCCGGCGGGCCAGCCTGGCCAGGCGCCCACCTTTGATCCGGGAGAGGTGCTTCCGCACGCAGTTCAGCTCATGGATGGGCGCGCCGGCCTCCATCAATCGCGCGGCCGTCTCGGTCTTCTCAGCGAGGGTGATGCCCGCAGCCGGCGCCGTGAGCATGGCCGATGCGCCCCCCGACAGGAGGAGGAGCAAGCCCCCGGCCGACGCACTCTCCGAGGCAAGTGCCAGCGCTTTCTCTCCCGCCGCGAGACTCCCCGCGTTTGGCGCCGGGTGTCCGGCCTCGAACCACTCGACGCCCGGAGACGGCGGAGGAGGCTCTGTCAGCGTTGTTGCAACGAGGGCACTCACCGGCGCCAGGACTTCAGCGACAGAGCGGAACATCGGGCCCGCGGCCTTCCCCGCCGCCACCACGTGCCGGCAGCGCGACGAGCGGGAGGCGATCTCGCTTCGGGCGAGCGTTGCCCTTACGAGGTGCGCCGCGTCGGCGGCCTCTACGCCTGCTCGAAGAATGGCCTGGAGATCTTCCCGAAGGTGGGTGAGGGATCGGGTCAGTGAAGCTGCCGGGGATCTGACAAGGCCGAGAGGCCGGTCACGGCGTTGAACTTCTTCAGGAGTCCGCCTATGACCTTGTCGGCGTCGTCGCACTTGCACAGCTGCTCGAGCTCGTTCAGCACGCGCGCGAGCGCCTGGTCCGCATTCGTGATGGCCCCCTCGGAGAAGTATTCCCGCTGTCGGGCGAGACATTCGCGGTGTCTGATGAACTCCTGCCGGTAGAAGTCCGCCGGCCGACCGGGACGAGTGCTCACGAGCCTGCCAGAGCTGACGATCCGGGCCATGCGACTCCTCGCGTGGTGCATATGTTGTGCGGGTGAATCGAGTGTAAACGGGCTCCACTCCCGCTGTCAACGGGCAGAATGGACCCGCGATGGACCGGACTTCTTCAGCGGACGCCCCGGGCGACCATCAGGCCGCCGATGCACCCGAGGAGCATGCCGCCGAGCAGCAGGATCCCGGAGAGTTCGACGGGCAGGAAGGTGAGCGACTCCATCCCCAGCACCTGGGAGATGGCCCCGCCGTAGCGCGCGCGGAGGAGCGCAGAGAGAGCCCCGAGCGCGGCGATGGCCACAACGGCGCCTGCCCCTCCTTGCATCACCCCTTCGAGCACCAGCGGGCCGCGGATGTAGGTCAGCGGAGCTCCGACGAGCTGCATGATCTCAATCTCGTCCCGGCGCGCGTGCGCGGCGAGCCGAACGACGTTCGCCACGGTCAGCGCCGCAGCCAGGGCCAGCATCCCGACGATGATGAGACCGACCGTGCGGACGAACCGGACAACGCCGTTCAGACGCGCAAGCCAGCGGCGGTCGTAGCGCACGTCGGCCACACCGGGGCTCCCTGCCAGCGTGCCGGCAAGCGCCTCGGCCGCTTCCTCTGCGCGGCTCGCCCCGGGTCGCAGGCGGACGTCGAGCGAGGCGGGAAACGGATTGCGGTTCAACCGCTCGGCCGTCGCACCGAGATCCGGAAAATCCTGCCGGAAGCGTTCGAGCGCCTGATCCTTGCTGACCTGATCCACGCGCGCCGCCACTCCGCTGTCGTGAACGAGGCGGCTCAGACTTTCGACCTGTTCCGCGCTGACGTCGTCCCGCAGGTAGATGGCGAACTCCGCCGTCTCCCCCCACCTTGCGGCCAGGCGCTGCAGGTTGGTGTTGACGATCAGGAAGAAGCCGAGCACGAACAGGCCGGCGCCGATCGTGAGGATCGCGAGCGACGCGGCACGGCGTCCCCGCCACAGGCTCCCGGCGGCCTCCGTGACGAAGTACGTCAGTGCGCGCATGGTTCTACGAGACCTCCACGATCCGGCCGTGATCGAGCGTCAGCGACCGGCGGCCCACACGCCTGATCAGCTCACGGTCGTGCGTCGCGATCAGCACGGTCGTCCCACGGGCGTTTACCTCGCGCAGCAGGTTCATGATCTCGAGCGAGAGATCCGGATCGAGGTTACCGGTCGGCTCGTCAGCCAGAATGATGACGGGGTCGTTCACCAGGGCCCTGGCGATGGCGATGCGCTGCTGTTCGCCTCCGGAGAGTTCGCGGGGGTAGGCATTCATCCGATGCTGCAGGCCCACCCACTTCAGCACCTGGAACGTCCGGCGCTGCTGTTGCGCAACGGCCAAGCCCAGCACGCGGGGGACGAATGCGACGTTCTCCAGGACGGTCTTCGCCTGCAGCAGCTTGAAGTCCTGGAACACGAAGCCCAGCGACCGGCGGTAAGACTGCACCTGTCGGCCGGTGAGCGCCGCGAGGTTGCGTCCGCCGACGATCATCTCCCCTTCGCTCGGCACGTCCTGCCGCAGCAGCAGACGCAGGAGCGTGGACTTGCCGGCTCCGCTGGGGCCGGTGAGGAAGACGAACTCCCCCTTGTCGATTCGCAGGGTCAGGTCCTGCAATGCATAGACGCCGCGGCCGTAGAGCTTGGAGACGCCGCGCGCTTCGATCATGCCGGCCTCCGGTGAACGCTTTCCGGGGGCTGCACGCTAGCCGGCATCTCCGGAGAGCAGGCGCCGGAGCGTCTCGTTGACCAGGGCCGGGTTGGCTTTGCCCTTGGTGGCTTTCATCACCTGGCCCACCAGGAACCCCAGCGTCTGACCCTTTCCGGCGCGGTACTGGGCCACCGCGGCAGGGTTGGCATCGAGCACGGCCTGCACGGCCGCCGCAATCGCCGGCGCATCGTCGATTCGGGAGAGTCCCTCCTCCTCGACGATCTGCTGCGCCGGGCGTCCGGTGTCGTACATCTTTTCGAACACTGCCTTGGTGACCGGACCGCTGATGGTGCCCGCGTCGATCAGGCGGATCAGCCCGGCAAGCGCCTCGGGTGTGAGGGTCACGTCGCCAATCCCGATGCCGAGCTCGTTCATCCTGGCGGCGAGCGCCCCCATCACCCAGTTGCTGGACGCCTTGGGGTTGCCCGACGCCAGGGCCACCGCTTCGAAGTAGTCCCCGAGTTCGCGCGAGGCCGTGAGGACGGTGGCGTCGTACTCCGGGAGGCCATACTGCTTGACGAAGCGCTGCCGCCGTGCATCGGGGAGCTCCGGAAGCTCCTTTCGCACGGTGTCGATCCATTCGGGATCCAGCACCAGCGGGGGAAGGTCCGGTTCAGGGAAATACCGATAGTCGTGCGCATCCTCTTTTCCCCGCATCGAGACGGTTCGCCCGGTGGATGGATCCCAGAGCCGGGTCTCGTGCTCCACCTGTGAACCGGCGAGAACGAGCTCGGTCTGGCGGGCGATCTCGAACTCCACCGCGCGCTGCACGTGGCGGAAGGAATTGAGGTTCTTGAGCTCCACCTTGACGCCGAGGCTGGTCGATCCTGCCGGGCGGATCGACACGTTCGCGTCGCACCGCAGGCTTCCCTCCTCCATGTTGCCGTCGTTCACCCCGATGGCCACGAGAATGGCGCGGAGCCGTGCGAAAAAATCCGCTGCCCCGGCGGCCGAGCGCAGGTCGGGATCCGTCACGATCTCGATGAGCGGCACACCGCTGCGGTTGAAATCGAGGTACGTCCGGCGGTCGGAGTCGGCGAAGCCCTCGTGCAGGGACTTGCCAGCGTCCTCTTCCATGTGCACCCGCGTGATGCCGACGCGGGTCGTCCCTCCCTCCCCCTGGAAGGTCACCGTGCCGCCAGTGGCCAGCGGGCGGTCGTATTGCGAAATTTGATAGCCCTTCGGGAGGTCGGCGTAGAAGTAGTTCTTGCGCGCAAACGTGGAAGTCTGCTGGACCGTGCAGCCCAGGGCGTGCGCGGCGCGGACGGCGTACTCGACCGCCTTCCGGTTCAGGACGGGGAGCGCGCCTGGCAGCCCGAGGCAGACAGGACAGACGCTGGCGTTCGGAGGGACGCCGTATGCCGTGCTGCACCCGCAGAAAATCTTGCTGGCCGTGAGCAGCTGACAGTGAATCTCGAGGCCGATGACCGGCTCAAAGGAGGATCTCAATGGAAGGCAGGATGGTACTGACAGGAGCCGCCGCCGTCAATCCGTGACCCCGGCGCTCCTGCAATCACCCCCGCCCGGGAGAGAGCGGCACGCCGGGCGCCTCCTCTGCACCCTTCAGCAGGTCCTTCAGCACCCGAATCACGCGCGGGTCGAACTGCGTGCCGCTGCACCGCTCGAGCTCGAGGAGCGCATCGGAGTTGGTGATCGCGCCGCAGAACACGCGCGGACGGGTCATCGCGTCGTACGCGTCGGCCGCCGCCACAATCCGGGCGCCGAGTGACACGGCCTCCGTGCTCAGACCGGCCGGGTAGCCACGGCCGTCCGGACGCTCGTACACGCTGCGGACGATGTCGGCGGCTTCGGCCAGGGATGGAAGGCTGGCCAGCAGTTCGGCTCCGATCTGCGGATGCCGCCGGACAACCTGCTGTTCCTCACCCGTGAGCGGCGCCGGCTTGCGTAGCAGGGCATCGGGCATCGCCAGCTTGCCGATATCGTGCAGGAGGGCGCCGAGGCGGACGGTGGCGATCTCCTCGTCGTCCATCCCGAGCCGGCGCGCCACGCTGACCGAGAGGGTGGCCACGCGGTGGGCGTGCGCATAAGCGTCCGCCGCGTCGGCCAGGAGGCTTGACAGCAGCGCGTCCACGAACTCTCCCGACTGGGGGCGGACCCCGGCGATCGCCTGCGCGATTTCCGCGCGTCGAAGGTCGACCTCCTCCTCCAGCCTTTCGCGCCAGCAGCGGGAGTCCTTGGCGTTGCGGTGCCATTCGACCCCCCGGCCGACCGCTTCCCGCAGCCGATCCCGGCCGAATGGCTTCGTCAGGTAGTCGACCAGCCCATGGTGCAGGCCCGAGGCGACCGAGCCGTAGGTATCCTGAACGCCGGTGGCCATGATGACCGCGGTCTCGGGGTAATCCTGCCGGATCCGGTCGGCCAGCCAGAGCCCGTCCCGGCCCGGCATACGGATGTCGCAGACCGCGACGGACGGGGGACTCGGCGCCATCAACCCGAGAGCTTCGTCCGCGTTCCCGGCGCTCACGACGGTGTAACCCTCTCCCTGGAGCCACCTGCGCATCAGGTCCCGCACACCGTTCTCGTCGTCCACGACGAGCACCGACGGAGTGACGTCCGGGCAATGGGATCCGGGCTCGTCAGCCCCCCGCGTTCCCCGGTCATCGCCCGCATGGATTATCGCCGTGCGATCCTGCACGTTCGAGAGCCTCGCCTCAATTCGCATGTGTCACCATCTGTTCTTCGCGCCGCAGCGTAACAGGCTCCCTGGAATCGAGCCACGCCATACGCCGATACAGAGGCGCGCCGGCCAAGCGCGCGCCCCCGTGCCGTCGGATTCCTGTTCGGCCGTCCACCACCACGAGGACGGGACGCCCCCGCTCACACGCACTGCCCCACGCCCGACCGGACGGCAGCGTGCAGCGCCCTCAGATCTACGGGGTGCACCAGCACGCGGACCCCGGGCTCGCGTGCAAGACGTTCCGGCACCGGGTCGTCCATTGCGACGGACGTCAGGATCGTCGCAACGCCGACCGCCCGCGCGGAGCGCCACGCCTCGGGATCGTGCGAGAGAATAGCCCGATCGACAACGGCCAGCTGGAGGCCCGGACGGGCATTGCCGTCGAGCGCCTCCTGCGGTGTGGCGGCAACCGACGTGGGATAGCCCCATCCCCGGAAGGCTGCGGCGATAAACTCCCGCTCCCCGGGGTCGCTGTTTGCCACGAGGACGCCGGTGCTCGCCACCGCGGGATCCGCCAGACGCGCCGGCAGGGTCACGGAGAAGGTCGTTCCTCCACCCGGGGTGCTCGAGACGCGCACGAACCCGCCATGGTCGCGGATGATGCCGTGACAGATGCTGAGCCCGAGCCCGGTCCCCTCGCCGACGCCACGCGTCGTGAAGAACGGGTCGAAGACGCGGGAGATGTTCTCCGCGTCGATCCCGTGCCCGCTGTCGGTCACGCGCAGCTCCACGGCGCCGCAGGCGGCGGCGAAGTCCGCCGAGACCCGCAGGGTGCGAACAGGCGAACCGGCGATCGCCTGCTCCGCATTGAGAACGAGATTCAACAGCATCTGCTGGAGCAGCCCCTGGTCGCCGAATACCGTCGGGAGCCCGGCGGGGAACTCGGTCTGCAGCTCGATCCGCCGCACCGTGAACTCGTATTCGCGCAGAGACAGCACGCGGCCGCAGAGATCGGCGATGTCCAGCGGCATGCGGGGGGTGTTCTGCCCGCGGGCGAAGGCCAGGAAGCTCTTCACGATCTGCGCGGCCCGCGCGGCTTCGTTGATGATGCGGCGCACGTCAGCGGCAATCTCCGCCGAAGGGCGTGAGCCCCGGCCGTCCTGCAGCGCCTCGTCGACGAGCTGCGCGTAGCCGATCACGCTCGTGAGCGGATTGTTCAACTCGTGGGCGACACCCGCCACGAGCTGACCGATGGCCGACAGCTTCTCGGACTGGACGAGTTGCGACTGCGCCGCTTTCAACTGATCCATTGCCGCAATGAGCCGGCGATTCGCGCCGGCCAGCTCGCTCGTCATGCTCTCGAGCCGGCGCGCACCAAGGATTTCCTCCGTCACATTCCTGGCCACTTGCACGACGGCCGCCCCGGTGGCGGCAAGGCTCACTGGAAAGCTCGCGACGTGGAAGATCTCGCCGTTCGGCAGGGTGACCTCACGCCGGGCCGTGCGGGAGGCCACCTGCCGGCCGGCACCACAATCACAGGCGTCTCCCCCGGCGCAGAAGCCGACATCCCTGCAGGATGTGCCCCGCAACGCCGTGATGGGCAGCGAGAGGTGCTCGGCGAGCGCCCGATTGCCCATCAGCAGCTCGCTGCGGCTGTCGAACACCGCGACGAGATCGCTCATCACATCGAAAATCTGCTCCCACTCGTGCTTCCCGTTCCGTACCGTCTGATGCAGCCGGGCGTTCTGGATCGCCACGACAATCTGACCGGCGATCGTCGAGAGCAGGCGCTCGTCTGCCGTGTCGAAGCGCGAGGGGGTGAAAGCTCCAAGTGAAAGCGTGCCGAGCACCTCGTCCCCTGCGAGCAGCGGCACGCTGATCGCGCTCCGGAGCAGGCGGGCCGCACGCGCCGGGTGACTCAGCACCGCCGAGTCCTCCACCCGTACACTCCTGCCGGTGGCAATCACGCTGTCGCTTGGGAGTGTGAGCTCCGCACTCAGGTCGCGCGCGAGCTCCTGAGGCCCCTTGGGCCCGGCGGCTGCAACAATGTCGAACTCCGCGGTTTGTCCGTTCCGCAACCGGATCACGCCGACGGCCGCCTGCATGGCCCCGACCAGCCGCTGCACAGCGCCGGTGAGGACTTCGTCGAGCTCGAGCGACCGCGCGACACCTGACGCGATGTCGTTGATGGTCTGCAGTTCCCACACGAGACGGCGGTTCTGCGCCGTGATCTGCCGGCGTTCGAGCGCGCGCGCCACCGCCGCGAACAGCGGGACCACGTCGGACTTCCGCAGGCAGGCGAACGCGTCGGGGTCGAACCACTGGATGGTGGCCGCCATTGACGTGCGGTCCGACATCACGAGGACCTCGATGTCCGTCGACACACGCCGGAGCTGTGCGAGCAGGTCGAGTCCGGTGTCCGCGGCGTGGTCGAGATCGACCAGCACGGCGTCGAACGGCTCCAGGGCGAGGAGCGTCGTGACATCGGCCACCGCAGGGGCCGTCCGCGCGCGGTATCCGCGCGCCTCCGCCTGGGCCGCCAGCATTCTTGCGCATTCGTAGTCGCTGTCGACGATCAGCAACGATGCAGGTGTGTGGGTCATGGGTCGGGGCAATGCCGGGCGCACGTCGTGTGGGCCGGTACGAGCCTCGCAAAAGCCGCGCCTGCGGCACCATAGGCGGTCGCCTGCCCTGGCGCACGTGTTTTTCGGTGCTCACCGCAGGGCGGCCGGCAGGGTGTTGCTCCGGTGAAACAGCGACCCGTTTCAGAACTGAAACGGCGGGATCAGATTCCGTGCTTCTTCATGAGCCGCCACATCGTCGTCCGGCTCACCTGCATCTCACGGGCAGCCGCCGAGACTTCGCCGCTGTTCCGCCCGAGGGTCGCCAGGATCATCTCGCGCTCGGCACGCTCGCGCGCGGCCGCCACACTCCCCTCGAGCGCCGGCGCCGCGCTCCGCGGGGCGATGATCTCCTCGGGCAGATCCTCCGGTTCTATGTACGGCCCCCGGGCCACCGCGACTGCACGCTGGATGGTGTGCTGCAACTCCCGGACGTTCCCGGGGTACGGGAACGCCAGCAGCGCGTCCCATGCCCGACGGGTGCAGCCGGTGATGACACCGCCGCCATAGCGGGCCAGGAACTGCTCGATGAGGAGCTGCACATCCTCGCCGCGCTCCCGGAGCGGTGGCAGGTGAATGCGATGAACGTTGAGCCGGTAGAACAGGTCGCTGCGGAACTCCCCCGCCTCGACCGCCGACTGGATGTCCACGTTCGTGGCCGCAAGGAACCGGACGTCGACCTGCCGGGTGTCGTTCTCGCCGATGCGCCGGATCTCTCCGGCTTCCAGGGCCCGCAGCAGCTTGGCCTGCAAACCCTTGGGCATGGTGCCGATTTCGTCCAGGAAGAGCGTTCCGGCACTGGCATGTTCGATGAGCCCGGGGCGTGAGGCTCGCGCGTCGGTGAAGGCGCCGCGCGCATGGCCGAACAGCTCGTTTTCCAGGAGGGATTCGGTGAGTGCCGCGCAGTTCAGTGCCACGAAGCCATTCGCGCGGCGCGGGCTCGCTCCGTGGATCGCGCGCGCGACGAGTTCCTTGCCCGTACCGGTTTCCCCGGTGATGAGGACCGTGCCCGAGGCGGAACCCGCGCGGGTGATCAGGTCCCTGACGCGTTGCATCTGCGGGCTCGCACCGATCAGCGCCTGGGTGGAACCGGCCGGATCGACCTGCCTCTGGAGCAGGTCCACCTGACGGGCGAGCTGACGGCGCTCCGACGCCGAGCGCACGCGCATGAGCAGCTCGTCCCGGAAGAAGGGCTTCTGGACGAAGTCAACCGCTCCGAGCTTCATGGCCTCGACGGCTGTATCCACCGTGCCGAAGCCGGTCATGATGATGAACGCCGTGTCGACGCGGACGTCCCGGAGCTTGCGAAGGATATCGAGGCCAGACAGGCCGGGCATCCGCATGTCCGAGAGGATCACGTCGTACGCCCCGTGCCGGGCCAGCGCGAATCCCTCCTCCCCCGAGCCGGCAGACTGCACCGCGTATCCGCCCCCCCGCAGCATGCGCTCGATGCTGGCGCGGACGTCGGGGTCATCGTCTATCAGGAGGATTCTCGACACCCGCGCTTACCTTAGCATTCCTTGACGCCGATACCGTCCACATGAAACGGGCCCGCTGCCTTCCATGGATTCTCGGCCTCCTGGTGGCGAGCGCGTGCGCGCCAGGTGTAACTTCTGGTCCATCTGAACGCCCCGCGCTTCGCGCCCCCGCCCACGTGCGGGTCAGGCTTGGGGCGTCCGGCCCGGTCCGGCAGGTCAGGTTCGAGGAGTACGTGCAGGGAGCCGTCCTGTCGGAGTTCTCCCCGGGCACTGCCCCGCCGGAGGTGGCCTCCAGGATGCTGCAGCTGCAGGCGATCGTGGCTCGGACGTACGCGATAGCTCACCTGGGGCGCCACGCGCGTGAGGGGTTCGACCTGTGCGCCACGACCCACTGCCAGCTATACGCCCCCCCACGGGGGGCTGCCTCCCGGTGGAGTGCCGCCGCGTCAACGGCTGCGCGGCACACCGCCTCGGCGGTCCTCTGGTTCGGCACCTCACCCGCATCGGCCGTCTATCACGCCGACTGCGGGGGGCACACGAGCGCGGCACGAGACGTTTGGGGGGGCACTGCCGCCCATCCTTACCTGGTTGCGATTGCGGACGAAGGAGCAGCCCGCACGGCACACGCCAGCTGGACGTTCACGGCGAGGGCCGGGGATCTCCTCGCGGCGCTCAACAAGGATGCGCGGACACGGGTGGGCCGGCAGCTGTCCGCAATTGCCGTCGTGCAGCGGGACGCCGGCGGACGTGCGGCCCTGGTCGTCCTGCGGGGAGAGCGCGAACCGCTCGTCCGGGGGGAGGAACTTCGCGACGTGCTCAACCGCGCGTTCGGAGCCCGGGCCATCAGGAGCACCCGGTTCTCCCTTGCGCGCGAGGGGAACTCGTTCGTGTTCTCCGGCGCGGGCTACGGGCACGGTGTCGGGTTGTGCCAGGCGGGTGCCCTCGCGAGACTGCGGGCAGGCGCCGGACCTGAACAGGTCTTGGCGCAGTATTACCCCGGAACGCGACTCGTGCGGCTCCGGTGACCTCCCCCTCATTCCGCTCCGACCGAGCCCCCCGCAGCTGGCCCACCGGGCCGCATATAATGTTGTAACCGGTTGTGCTGGTGGCAGTAACGGACGATTCAGAGACAGGCGGCGGTAAACGGTGCGAGCAGCTGGGCGTAATTACATGACAGGAGCTCAAGCTGCCGGCGCGGGACCGCGCGAGGCGGACAGTGCCGCCGCCTCCGCCGTCAAAGCCATGCAGGCCGACGGCAGGCACGCCGAGGCCCGGGAACGTTACACGGAGCTCGTCCTGCGACATCAGCGGCGGGCGGGGAGGATCGCGTATCACTACCTGCGCGACAGCGCGGAAGTGGACGAAGCCGTGCAGGATGCCTTCGTCAAGGCCTATTCGCACCTGTCGACCTTCCGCGAAGAGCTGCCGTTCGAGGTCTGGTTCACGAGGATCCTGATCAACGGGTGCCTGGATCGGATCAAGGCGCGCACCCGGCGGGAACGCTGGATCGTGTCGATGCCCGACACCGGGGGCACGGACCGGGATTTTGCGGAACGCACCCCCGGGCACGGGCCCTCGCCGGAAGATCAGGTGCTGGCAAGGGAACGCCGGGAGCAGCTGGCCGAGGCTCTGGGGAAGCTGCCCGATCGTCAGCGTCTCGTGATTATGCTGAGTCATTACGAAGGCTGCACCTCCCGGGAGGTCAGCGCCATTACGGGTTTGAACGAATCTACGGTCAGGGTCCACCTGTTCCGGGCAATTCGCAAGTTACGGGGTCTATTGACGGAGGATGGCCGTGGGACTTCTTAAACCGCATCTGGACGACGCCGCGTGTGCAGGCGTGTGGGCGGACCGGTGGGCGCTCGGCGGGGCGGAATCGGATGGCCCCGGAGAGACCCACCTGCGCGACTGCGGCCCGTGCCGCGCGCGGTTCGCAGCATTCTCCGGCTGGCTCGACACCGTCCGCCTCGACGCCCGCGCGGAGGCCGACGAGGCCATGACGATCGAGCGGCTCGCCGCACAGCGGGCGCAGATCGCCCGCCGGCTCGAGGCCCTGGACCACCCGGCCCGCGTCATTTCGTTCCCCCGGCACGCCGCACCAGTGGCGGCACCGACCGGAGGGGGTCGCGCATGGATTGCCAGTGCTGCAGCCGCAGGCCTCGTGGTGGGGCTCGGTCTCGGCCAGTGGATGAACTTCACCCCTGCCGCGGACGGGCGTGCCGTATCCGAGGCCGCTCCGCAGCAAATCGCCCGCGGCACCGTTGCCGCCGAACCGGGTCTGATGAGCGTGCAGCCCGCGTCGCAGCTCAGCGATGAAGCCCAGTTGTACGAGGCGGACCTCCTGCCGTCTCAAGCCCGTGTTCCGGAGTCACTTCAATACCTGAACGCGATCACTCCAGGCTCGCGCGACTACGACCCCCGCTGATCGGATCCCCTTGGCAACGACACAACCGGTGATCTTCCGTAAAGGCCTCGACATGAAGGAGGCCGTCGCCGGCGAGCTGGCGGCGGCGTACGACAGCGCGGTCGTTGACGGCGTCCGTGCGGCGGACTACCGGTTCGAGTCCGGCCGGCTGACGATCCATCTCGCGCGCGAGTTCGGCTTCTGCTACGGAGTCGACCGGGCCGTGGACTACGCCTACCAGGCCAGGCGGCGATTTCCGGGCCGGAACGTCTTCCTCACCGGCGAGATCATCCACAACCCACACGTCAACGACAGGCTGAGGGACAGCGGCATCCGATTCCTCTCCGACCCCTCCGAGCGCAGCGAAACCCTTGGGGCAAACGACGTCGTCATTCTCCCCGCCTTCGGCGTGACGGTCTCGGAGATGGCGCAGCTGACCTCGCAGGGGTGCACCCTCGTGGACACGACGTGCGGGTCCGTGCTGAACGTCTGGAAGAACGTGATCCGCTACGCACAGGACGGATTCACCGCCGTGATCCACGGCAAGGTAAAGCACGAGGAGACCCGCGCTACGGCGTCCCAGGCGCTCAAGTATCCGAATGGCCGCTACCTCGTGCTGCTCGACCGGGACGAGGCCGCTGTGGTCTGCGACTACGTCCGGCACGGCGGGGATCGGCAGGCATTTCTCGACCGCTTCGGTCATGCCTGCTCACCCGGATTCGATCCCGACCGGGACCTGGTACGTGTGGGCTGCGCCAATCAGACGACCATGCTGATGTCGGAATCTCTCGCGGTTGGCGAGATGTTCCGCGAGGCCATGGCCGACCGGTATGGCGACGCGCTCCCGCACCACTTCCGGGCGTTCGACACGATCTGCAGCGCGACGCAGGAGCGGCAGGATGCCGTGCTGGCGCTGCTGGATGAGCAGCAGCTGGACCTCATGCTGGTCGTTGGCGGCTACAACAGCAGCAATACGTGCAATCTGGCGCGGATCTGCGCCGACCGGGCGCGGACCTTCCATATCGCCGACCCGGAATGCCTGTTGTCGAAGGATGAGGTGCGGCACAGGCCGGTCGGGGCCCCCTCCACCACGACGGGCCGGGAAGAGACCACGCGCGACTGGCTGCCTTTGTCCGGCCCCCTGCACATCGGGCTCACCGCCGGCGCCTCGACCCCCAACAACATCGTCGGGCAGGTGATCAAGCGCCTGGAAGACTTCTGCCGGTAGGCGCGCTCAGCGTTCGAGCGTCGAGAGGCCTGGTTTACCTGCCTCGGTCAGCGTGATCTTGATGGTGCGGCCGCGCTGCCGCGACAGGAACTTGTAGAGATCGGACCCGGGCTTCGCCATGATGGTGGCGTTGGCGCCCAGCGTGAAGTACCCCTCCACCACTTCGTGCTCGGCTGAACTGACCTGTACGGTGAGCACCGCCTCGTCGCGGGTGGCCGCCCATCCGGCGCCCAGGGCGAGCGAGAACAAAAGAATGAGAGTCACACCTGCCAGGGTTCGTGTTCGCACGACTGTGCTCCTCCAGGGATGATTCGGGTGCCGGAACGCACCCCAATGCCGGCGCCGGCCCACGCAGCTTTGCAACAGGTCTGCCAGTCTCTGATGTGCCGTATTCGCAGCGGCTTAGCGATTCCTGATGACACCGCCAGCCGGCGAATGTTCCACTTGACGGTAAACATCAGCGGTAGCCCCATCGTAATACGGGTGTAGTCGGCGAGGCTCTCGAATCCGCTTCACGGCGAGCGCCCCTCCGGCTGCAGCTGGTCCGCACGAGTTGCGGCCTGCACGACGC
>JACCXG010000210.1 GCA_013697225.1 Acidobacteriota bacterium | reverse complement strand
GGCAGAGTGCGACGGGTGTGTCGACGACCCAAACCCTCCAGTGGAACCGCCCCGCCTGGGCGACGGCGTTCGACGTGTACGTCGGAACCTCCCCAGGCACCCTCGCCTTCCAGGCCCGTGTGAACGCCCAGCTCGTCCAGGATCCGCCGAACTCGTATTCCTGGACGCCGGCCACGCCGCTGCAGGGGGGGACGACGTATTACTGGCAGGTGGTGTCCCGCACGATCGCAACAGCGGTTGATCCATCCATCGTGGCAGCGTCGACGGTGCGGTCGTTCACGACGTCGGGCAGCGGCGGGGGCGGAGGCGGGGGGGGCGTGCTTGCGCCGTTCGGCGGCAGCCCGATCGGGCTCCCCGGGACGATCCAGGCGGAAAACTTTGACGAAGGGGGCGCCAGCGTCGCCTACGTCGATACCACCTCCGGCAATTCCGGCGCGCAGTATCGCAGCACTGACGTCGACATCGAGGGCACCTCCGACACCGGCGGCGGGTACAACGTCGGCTGGATGGCGGCCGGCGAGTGGCTGAAATACACGGTGAACGTGACGACCGCCGGCACGTACACCATCGAAGCGCGTGTGGCGGCGTCCGGAAACGGCGGCACGTTCCACGTCGAAGCCAACGGCGTCGACATCACCGGCCCCATGACCGTTCCAAACACCGGGGGGTGGCAGACCTGGACCACGGTCAGCAAGACCGGTGTCGCGCTCAGTGCCGGACAGCAGGTTTGGACGGTGAAGATCGACGCCGCCGGCAGCACGGGGATCGTCGGCAACCTGAACTACCTGCGCGTGGGGTCCGGGAGCACGCCGTCGAACACACCGCCGACCGTGAGCCTGACCAGCCCTGCCAGCGGTGCCACGTTTACGGCACCCGCCACCATCAACCTGGCGGCCACGGCGTCGGACGCCGACGGCACGGTCGCCAAGGTGGAGTTCTATTCCGGCACAACGCTCCTCGGCACCGATACATCGGCGCCGTACACGTTCACCTGGAAGGACGTGCCGGCGGGCAGTTACACGCTCCGCGCGGTCGCCACCGATAACGGCTCCGCGACGGCCCAGTCGAGCAGCGTCGGCGTCACCGTGCAGGCGGGCAGTGGCGGCACGACCGGCTCGACCCCGTTCACCGGCACACCATATCCGCTGCCCGGCACGATGGAGGCGGAGAACTTCGACAACGGCGGTCAGAACGTGGCGTACGTGGATACCACCACCGGCAACGCCGGCGCGCAGCATCGCAGCACCGACGTCGATATCGAGGGCACGACCGACACCGGCGGCGGATTCAGCGTGGGCTGGGTTGCGGCCGGCGAGTGGCTGCAGTACACCGTGAACGTCGGCACGGCGGGAACATACGACCTCGAGTTCCGGGTCGCGTCGCCAGGCGCTGGCGGCAGCTTCCGCCTCGAGGTGAACGGGGTCGACAAGACCGGCGCGCTGGCCATTCCGAACACCGGCGGATGGCAGGCCTGGACGACGGTCACGAAGACCGGCGTCAGCCTGAGCGCCGGCCAGCAGGTCTGGCGCGTGGTGATGCTCACCAATGCGACCACCGGGGCAGTCGGAAACTTCAACTGGTACCGCGTGGTCTCCGGGGGCACGTCCACTCCCCCGCCGCCTCCGCCAGCCGCAGCGCCGGAGATCGTCCTGTATGCGGGCGACATCCCGGCGGGGAATCTTCGCGGGAACTGGTCGCACGTGACCGACGGCACTGCTGCGGGAGGCCAGAAGATCAACAGCGCCGATCTCGGCTTCGCAGCAACAGCCAGTGCTCTTGCCGCTCCCGCGAACTATTTCGAGGCGACGTTCAACGCGGAAGCCGGCGTACGATATCGGCTGTGGCTGCGGATGAACGCCGCGGCGAACAACAAGGTTAATGATTCCGTCTGGGTGCAGTTCTCCGGCAGCGTGGGTCCTGAGGGATCTCCGCGGTACCGGATCGGGACCACGGGGGGGCTGAACGTGAACCTCGCAACCTCCGCCGCGGGTCAGCTGTCGGGATGGGGCTGGCAGAACAAGGCGTACTGGGCAGCCGACACGGGAGAAATCTGGTTTGCCACGAGCGGCCCGCAGACCATCCGCGTGCAGGCGCGCGAAGACGGGGTGGCCATCGATCAGATTATCCTCAGCCCTCAGCGATACGTGGACTCGGCACCGGGACCGGTGATGAACGACTCGACGATCGTGCCCAAGCCCTAAATGGCAGGCGTCGGGCACCCCGCGTGGAACCTGCTGACGGGGACCCTGACGGGGTACGTGCTCCTCGGGATCAACATCGTGCTCGGCATCTTCCTGATGCCGTTCACGATGTTCCACCTGGGACAGTCGAACTACGGACTCTGGATGCTCGTCGCATCCATGACCGCTTACTTCCAGCTGCTGGACCTCGGCTATGGCAATGGCCTGGTCCGGCAGATTACACAGGCTGACGCGCAGGGGGACGAGAACGGCGTCAACGAGGTCCTCAGCACGTTCCTCGTGGTTTACGGGGCCCTCGGCCTCGTTGCCCTGGCCGCTACGGCGCTCCTTGCGCTGACGGTGCTCCCCCGCTTCCCGAACCTGTCACCCGAGCAGATTCCCACTGCCCAGTGGGTGCTTGGCTTGCTGGGGTTCCGGGTGGCCATCGGCTTTCCGATGGGGATCTTTGGCGCGGTAACGACTGCCCGCCAGCGTTTCGTCCTGACGGGGTGTGTGGCGATCGC
>JACCXG010000186.1 GCA_013697225.1 Acidobacteriota bacterium | reverse complement strand
TCCCGCCCAGGGACCGTCGGATGTACCAATCTCCTCCCGGTGGTCGTGCAACGGCGAGGTCCGCCTTCCCGTCGCCATCGTAGTCGGCCGGCACGGGTACGTCACCGAGGGCTGGAGCGCCCCACGTCGCGGAGGTCGCCCCAGCCGAGCTCTGCGAGATGAACCAGTGCCCGGTCGTCGAGCGGTATACCGCGATGTCCGTGCGGGAATCGCCATCGTAGTCGCGGGGAACGGGCACGTCTCCCAGAGACGGAGCACTCCACGCGACCTGGCGGCTGCCGCCGCCGGAGAGCCGGATGAACCACTCACCAGTGGATCCGCGGTAGATGACCACATCCGCTCTGCTGTCGCCGTCGTAGTCAGCGGGCACTGGCGTGTCGCCAAGGGCAGGGGCTCCCCAGCTGATGCTCGAGGAGGAACCGTTTCCTGAATTCAGAGGGGGGCCTTACCCGCTTCGCCAACGAGCGAGTGCTGCTCTTTGACGCAGTGGCGCTCGGTCTGCTGCGACGTGTGCTTCTCGAGACACTGGCGTGACGGGCGTGCACGCTCCTGACGCGGTTCGACGCTGCCCACGGTTGGCGCACGGCGGACACCTGCGGCACGCGTTCCCCTAAGACAGTGAGAAGGACTGGCGCAAGGCTGGCGGTTGGCTTCATACGTTGCAGGGCCCGTCCGCGTCGAGGCCGGGCCGCCTTCGCATGAGTCGGGGCCGAAGCCCATGGGATGGTGCCGCGGAGGTCACCGGCCTGGACGTCGTCGTCTCGTCGATCTTCGCGGTGAGGAAGCCGTTGCCCAAAGGGCTGAAGGGGACAAAGCCGGTGCCGAGCGTCTCGCACGCTGCGAGCACGCCGTTGGTCTCGGGCTCCCGCCACCACAGCGAGTACTCCCTCTCGACCGCAGCCACGGGCTGCACGGCATAGGCGCGACGGATCGTCTGCGGCCGGCCTCCGAGAGGCCGAACTGCTTCACCTTGCCGTCGGCGATGAGATCCTTGATCGTGCCGGCGACGTCCTCGATCGGCACGTTCGGGTCGACGCGGTGCTGGTAGTAAAGATCGATCGGCCTCGACGCGGAGCCGCTTCAGCGATCCGTCGGTCACTTGCCGGATGTTCTCGGGCCGACTGTTCAGCACCTGCTCCCCGGCGGGGCATCCAGGTCGAAGCCGAACTTCGTCGCGATCACCGCCTGCCATCCCTCAATCGCTCCTTCAGGACATCCTAACGAGCCCTGCCTCAGACCGGCGCGGCTCTCCCTCACAACACAGCATGCTCGACGGTCTGGGGCAGGGCCTCGTGAGACCTAGAGATATTTGAGGAGCCCTTGGAGGGCGTCGAAGAGGGCGGCGCCGAGCGCGCGCACGAGCGGAGACACTTCCCCCTGCGCGACAGCGTCAGCGACGGTCACGGGCTCGGTCACCAGCAGCCAGATCGTCGCACCAGCGAGCGCAACGGCCATGACGCCGACGACCCCGGCAAGGCTGAGGCTCAGTCGAGCAGCGCTCATGTTCGTTTCCGGATGCCGTTCAGTCTACACCGGGGTGCCACGGCTGGCGCCCGGATTGTGTCTTGGACGGCGGGCAGGAACGGAGGGTTCCGCTTGCGTCGCTGCTGAGCTGTGGTCCTTCTTTTTCCTACGCCACTTTCCTACGCGACGGCCACCTCGGACAGTTCCCCCAGGTCCAGTGCTTCGAGCGTGGGTCCCACCTTGTCACGATCGCCGACCACCACTGTCAGCAGGCGCTCGGGATCGATATGCGCCTGGGCCACGCGGCTGACATCCGACTCGCTCACCGACAGCACTTTCGGCACGAAGGTCGTGAAGTAGTCGTCAGGCAGATCGTAGAGCGCGAGCTGGGCGGCCGCACGTCCGAGGCCCTCGGCTGTCTCGAAGTTTCTCGGATAGCCCCGCGTCAGTGCCGCCCGCCCGAGCTCGAGCTCGTCTGCGGTGACCGGCCGCGTCGATCGGATCGACTGCAGCTCGCCAAGCACCTCTTGAACGGCAGCGGCCGTCACCGCCGACTGCACGCTCGTCTGGAACACGAAGGGGCCGGGGCCCTGCCTGAACTCGAAGTTCGTGCGGGCGCCGTAGGTGTAGCCCTTGTCCTCACGCAGGTTCATGTTCATGCGGCTGACGAACTGCCCGCCAAGCACCATGTTCAGCACGAGGAGCGCGTGGTAGTCAGGCGTGCGCCGCGAGAGTCCCACATGCCCGATCCGCAGCTCCGATTGCGCCGCGCCCGGGCGGTGCACGGTTGCCAGGCGGCCTCCGTCGGGCCTGCTGATATCGAGCGAGGAGACGTCGATCAGATCAGGATTCGACCGGGCCCCCGGCTGCCAGCCGCCGAACGCACCCTCGACCAGATCCCCGAGACGCTGATGCGACGCATGCCCGACGGCGATGACGGTGGCATGTGCCGGTGTGTACGCGACGCGATGAAACCGGGCGACGTCTTCGAGGGCAATGGCCTTGAGTGAGCCCTCGGTGCCGATGGGCAGGTGCCCGTACGGGTGACCCGGATAGAGGAGCTCGGTGAACACCCGGTCAGCGAGTGCCGGAGGAAGATCGCGCAGCTGGATGAGCCGGTTGAGCCGCAATTCACGCACACGGTCGAAGTCGCGCTGCTCGAGCCTTGGTGCGCGCACCATCGAGGAGAGAAGATCCACCGCGCGTGGCGCGTACTGCTCCAGCGAGGTCAGCTCCAGCAGTGTGGCATCGGCGCCAATCTCCGTGTCGAGATGGGCTCCAATCCGGCCGAGCGCCTCGTGCACCTGCAGCGCGTCGAGGTCGCCGCTGCCTTCGTCGAGCAGGTCCCCGGTGATGGCGGCGAGGCCAGGCTGGGTATCGGGATCCTGAGCGGACCCGACCGGCAGCAGGACGAAGTAGGTGATGAGCGGCACCTTGTAGTGCTCGATGGTGCAGACGCGGAGGCCATTGTCGAGCGTGCGACGGCGGACCTCCGGAAACGTGAAGCTCAGAGGCACACCAGGGGACGGGAGCCGTGAGCGGTCCACGGCCATCAGGACACCACCGCCGCCTGCGATCCTTCCAGTGCCAGACCGGGACGTGTCTGCGGCACGACGCTGAGCACGACGCGGGTGTCGGGCCGCAGCCACTCGGCCGCCGCCTGCTGGAGTGCCGCCGTGCTTGCGCCACGGTAGCGGGCGAGATCCCTGTCGAAATATGCCGGATCACCGAGGAAAATGTTGTACGCGTTCAGCTGGTCTCCCTTGCCGCCGAAGCCGCCGACGGTCTGCAGCCGGTACACGAACTGCGATTCAGCCTGCGCACGGCAGCGCTCCATCTCGATTGCGGTCGGCCCTCCGTCGATGAAGGCGGCAATCTCCCGGGTGATGGCCGCTTCGAGCTCCACGAGCGTGCGGCCTGGTGCCGCTGTCGCGACGATCTGGAAGAAGCTGCCGATCTCGCGCGAGTTCTGAGAGGCGGCGACCTCGGTGGCCAGCCGCTGCTCGAACACGAGGCTGCGGTACAGCCGCGAGGTCTTGCCGCTGGCGAGCACCTCCGACACAAGATCCAGTTCCGCGTCGCCTGTCGTGAACAGGGGGGGAGAATGCCACGCGAGATACAACCGGGGCAGCTCGACGCGGTCCTGGAGCATGAGCCGCGTTTCTCGATCGACGGGGGGCGGGGCGCTGTACGCGACGGAGGGCGGCTCGGTCCCCTCCTCGAGCTCGCCGAAATAGTCCTCCACCAGCCGCAGCGCATCATCCGTACGCACGTCGCCGGCAATCGAGAGCGACGCGTTACGCGGCCGGTAATACGTGCGGAAGAACTCGCGGACGTCCTCCAGCCGTGCATCCCTGATGTCGGCCGCCTCCCCGATCGTCAACCAGTGGTACGGATGATCGGGCGGATAGAGCGCAGCCACGATCGCCATGCCGGCAAAGCCGTACGGCCGGTTCTCGTAATTCTGCCGCCGCTCGTTGAGCACGACCTCCCGCTGGTTCTCGAACTTCGCGTCGGTGAGCGCCGGCAGCAGGAATCCCATCCGGTCGGATTCCATCCAGAGCGCGAGTTCGAGGGCGTTGGCCGGGACGACCTCCCAGTAATTCGTGCGATCCGCGTTCGTGGATCCGTTGAGCGAGGCCCCGGCCTCCTGAAGCGGGTGGAAATACCCGCGGTCGTAGTGCTCGGATCCCTCGAACATCAGGTGCTCGAACAGGTGCGCGAAACCTGTGCGCCCCGGCTTCTCGTTCTTCGAGCCCACGTGATACCAGACGTTGACCGCCACGATCGGGCAGTCGCGATCCTCGTGGACGAGAACATCCAGCCCGTTCTCGAGCGTGTGGCGCACAAAGGGAATATTCATGGGCGGGGGAGCACACCCGAATCGTACCGCAATTCGGCCGGGGGTAAACCGCTAACGGCGGGACGGATGCTTCTTCTCGTCGCGGCAGGGGAGCTCCCGGGGATGACGCTGTGGTTTCCGCCACAGCGGCCGCACCCGCGATCGCTGCCGACTACGTGATGTCCACGAGCGGGACGGCCTGGCTCACGATGGCCGTGCAGGGCGCATGGTACGCCTGTCAGTTGCCAATCGGAGGGGTTGACCTGATCGCCTCGTGGAGGTTCTGAAGGGCCGCTCAGCCCCTCACCGGCATCAGCGTGATCGGCTTCTTCGCATA
>JACCXG010000185.1 GCA_013697225.1 Acidobacteriota bacterium | reverse complement strand
ACCCGCCCAGGTGAAGCCGCTCGTCCGGGATCGGGACCCCGGAACGGCGGAGGTCGCGGCGAACTGGCTGGCGCAATCGGACGGCAACCCGCTCATCGACATCTATCCGAAGCCGGGCGACTTTGTCGACTCCGTGACCGTGAAGATCACACCCGGGATCAAGCCGTCGA
The DNA here is from genome assembly GCA_013697225.1 of Acidobacteriota bacterium. Lineage (GTDB taxonomy): Bacteria > Acidobacteriota > Vicinamibacteria > Vicinamibacterales > 2-12-FULL-66-21 > JACCXG01. The sequence goes on along the minus strand of JACCXG010000185.1, from coordinate 4,059 downwards.
CCGTGCGTTACACTCTTGATGGCTCTGAGCCTACGCCGAAGTCGCGCTCCGGCAGCCCCGGCCCTCTGACCGAGACCACGACGCTCAAAGCCGCACTGTTCGTCAGCAACCAGCAGGTTGGCAACACGCTGATCGGAACCTATCGCAAGCGGGAGTCGAATCTCACGATACCGACCCTGGGAACAGTGGACGCACCCACGACGGTTGCCGAGGTGCTGCCGCTCCTTGCCGCCGCCGACCCGAAGCGCGGACCGGGCCTGTTCAACGCGGCGGGATGTGTCGCGTGCCACCGGGCCGGCGACGAAGGTCGGGCCATCGGGCCCGACCTCAGCACCCTCGGAGACCGCGAGGATGCGGACTCGGTGATCCGATCGATCCTGAATCCCAACCAGATCATCGTCGAAGGGTATGGGCTGCTGACGGTGGCCACGCGCGACGGAAACGGGTTCGCCGGTATTTTCGAATCGGAGACGGATCGCACGCTGAACATCGTGCAGCTGAACGGGGAGTCGATCGCCATCGACAAGAGCACGATCAGCAGCCGCCGCAACATTCATCAATCGCCGATGCCGGCCTATGACCGCGGCCTGAATCCGCGCGACCTCGCGGATCTCGTGGCGTGGCTCATGATGCAGCGCGCGCTGCCGGCTGGCGCCGCCCTGTCGGCACCGGCCCGGCCGGCGTCACTCACCGCGCCCGCGGACCACGCGTTTGGGTGGGAACTGAAGCCGGACCGGCTCTCCATCGCCCATGCGGGCCGACCGCTGGGGGACTATGTCTTCCGCGATCCCGAGGTGCTCCGGCCGCATTTTCAGAACCTGCACGCACCCAGTGGCGTGCAGGTCACCCGTCGGCATCCTCCCGCCGAGGGCGATGCAACCGATCACGCCACGATGCATCCCGGTGTCTGGCTGGCGTTCGGCGACATCAACGGCGAAGACTTCTGGCGCAACAAGGCGCGCATGGAGCATGTGGCGTTCACCGTAGAACCCGACGTAGCCGGAGGCCGGCTCACGTTCGCCACCAGGAATCAGCTCGTTGCTCAGGACGCCGCACCCCTCGCCAGCCTCAGCTCGCGGTTTGCGATCGCCCCCTGGGGCGATCACGCCTTCCTCCTGACGTGGGAAGCCGAGATTCGACCCGAGGGACGTGATCTCGTGTTCGGCGAACAGGAGGAGATGGGGCTCGGAGTGCGCGTGGCCACGAAACTGACCGAGAAGGACGGCGGGCTCGTGGTCAACAGTGACGGAGTCACGGGCGCCAAGACGGTGTGGGGCAAACCAGCCGCCTGGGCCGCGTACTCCCGCCAAACCGACGGGCGTATTCAGGGTGTGGCGATACTCCCTGCCCGGTCGAATCCAAATCCGACGTGGTGGCACAGTCGGGACTACGGCGTGATCGTCGCCAATGGGTTCGGCAAGCGTGTCCTCCCGGCATCGGCGGACGGCACACTCGTCGTGAAGGCTGGCGACGCGCTGAAGCTGCGGTATGACCTGCTGCTCTTCGATACGCCGGCCGCAGAGCCGATCGATCTCGCCGCCGCGTACAAGGCGATCCAATCGCTTCCGAGCTCCCGCCCATGACGACGACTCCGTCGTTCCTCAGCCGCCGGGAATTCCTGGCGACCGCCACCGCCGCCACCTCGGCAGCTTCCTCGCTGCAGCTTGACGCGGCCGACACGGGCACGACGTCGCCGGCCATCCTGTCGCCGACGGCCCTTATTGATTGCCAGAGCCATCTCTTCTGCCCCGAGCTTGTGGAGCTGATGGAACGGCGTACGAGTGATCCGCGTGTGTTTACGCGCGACGGGGTGCGGATCGTTCAGATGGGCGACTGGCTGCGCAGGATCCCACCGCACTACATGGACGTCGGGGTGAAGCTGGCCGCGATGGATGCGAACGGCATCGCCAGGACGGCGTTGAGCATCAACGACCCAGGGCCGGAGTGGTTCGGTGCCGACGGTCCGGCGGTGGCGCAGATGCTGAACGATTTCGTGGCCGGGATTGTCCGGGTACATCCCACCCGGTTCTTTGGTCTCTGTGTGCTGCCGCTGCAGGACATGCGCGCGTCGGTTGCCGAGCTCGATCGCGCGGTGCAGAAGCTCGGGATGAAGGGCATCCTGCTCTACACGAATCTGGCGGGACGCTTTCCGGACGAACCCGAATTCCGGCCGCTCTTCGCCCGCACCGTGGAATTGAACGTGCCCATCCTCCTTCATCCCGCCAAGCCCATCACAACCGAATTCGTGAAGGGCTACGAGATGACGAGCTCGCTCGGCAACATGTTCGACAACACGATCGCGCTGACGCGGATCATCATGGCCGGAATTCTGGACGAATTCCCCGGATTGAAACTCGTGTGTCCCCACCTCGGCGGCACACTTCCCTACATCGTCGGCCGTCTCGATCATCAGGTCCAGGTGCTGCGGCGCGGTCCGGCACATCTCACGCGTTCGCCGAGCGAATACCTGAAGAGCATCTGGCTCGATGTCGTCTCCCCGCTGCCGCTGGCCATCAGATTCGGACATGAGTTCATGGGACCGGACCGCCTGCTGTTTTCAAGCGATCACCCGTGGGTTGACCCCCGCCTGATCATCGACTGCGTGGTGGGGGCCGGTCTGCCGGCGGGCGACCAGGAGAAGATCTTCTCCGGCAACGCGCGAAATCTCTTCCAGTTATGACCGCCGCCGGCAGGCGACGTGCCTGCGCGGGTTCGCATACCGGTGTCACGTGCGTGGAGGCACCGTCTAGGGGCGGCCCGGCTTATCCTTCCACATTTCGAACAGGTCGTACAGAAACGTGAGGTGGCGGAGCATGATCTTCTCCCCGGCCCCCACCTCGATCCGCGTACTGGCGTCCGCTCCGTAGCCGCCATACGCGGCCGAACGCAGATCCGGGATGTACCCGGGCCACGTGCCCCCCGCGCTCAGGGTATAGCCATAGAAGAGCGGATGCGGCACGTCCGCCTGCTCCTTCCACATCCGCTGCAGCTTGTGGAGCGGCTCGCCAGGGACGGTCGCAATGGCGACCTCGCGGCCGAGGAGGATCGTCGTGATGCCGACCTCGATGGTCCCGTCCTTGTCCCAGCGATCGCCGAACGTGAGCACTTCGCTGCGGACCTTGATGGAATCCACCACCGGTGCGAGCAACTTGACGGTCTTGTTGGCGCGCAGCACTTCGGCCGCGAGCAGCTGACCCATCTTCTCCATGACGGCGAAGTCATCCTCTTGCCGGCCCGAGCGCCCTTGAAAGAGCGGATTGATGTCTCCGGCGCCTCCCTGCACGAACATGACCTGCGTGCCTTCGAGCTCCCGCTCCACGACCGACTGAACGACGCCCGGATAGTCGGCCGAGTACTGACAGCTGGTGGGACCGAGGACGACCGGGTGCGCGGCGTAGTGCACGAGCAGCGCCTTCGCGCGCCCTTCCGCATCTTCGACCCGGAGGAGCACGACCTCGGGATCGACCGGGCCATACGGAATACGCTCGAGGTTGTCGAACACCGCACGCGCCCTCCCGTCCTCCCGGATTAGGAGGCGGTTGTAGCCGAGCTGCAGGGCCCCTGCCCCGACGCCGAGCCGCGCCGGGAACATGGTGCGGGATGCTTCGTCGATCGCGCCGAAGATCTTCTGCTCGATCTCCGCGAGGTACGACTGGGCTTCCTCGCCCGATGCGGGCGCGCTGCCGAACGGGAGAAATGACGGCGCCGAATGCGTGTGCGATGCCGAGAGCAGCAGCACGTGGATGTCGAGCTTCGAGGCCACCTCGCGGCGGAGGGTCTCCGACACCAGGCTACCGAGATCCGCGGTCACGAGAGCCATCCTCGAGCCACCCGCCTCGAGGACCAGCACCTTCGCGAACAGCGGATCATGCGTGCCGGTGGCGGGCCCGCACTTCCGTTTCGCGTAACCGTACATCGGCATGGACGTGGAGGGGGTGATCTCCACGCGTGCGATGCCCGCCTTCAGTTCGGCTGCGCCCTGTGCGGTCGCGGGCAGGACGAGGGCGAGAAGAAGGATGGCGGCGGCCGATGCACTCACTTCGATGCACCTGCCGCCGC
>JACCXG010000443.1 GCA_013697225.1 Acidobacteriota bacterium | reverse complement strand
CCGAGCACGCCTGCCGTGTAGAGCCATCCGAGTCCGGCCACCGGCGCGAGCGCCATGAGAGAGACGACGGTGATGACGTGCATGCCACGGGAAATGGCGAGCGCCCGAGCGACGCCGTAACGCACGGGAATCGAGCGCAGGCCGTGAGCCCGGTCGAACTCCAGATCCTGGCACGCATACAGCACGTCGAAGCCGCCAACCCAGGTGCCGATGGCCAGCCCGAGCAACCAGGGTTCCAGTGCCGCGCCACCACCGGCCGCGAGCCATCCTCCGACCGGCGCTACCGCCATGGCAAGTCCGAGAAACAGCTGGGTATACGTCGTGAAGCGTTTCGCCAGCGAGTACCAGAAGACGATGGCGAGGGCAACCGGGGACAGCGCCGCACACAGGGGCCCGAGCTTCCATGCGGCAAACACGAAGAGCACGCTCGAGACGGAGACGAACAACACCGCCTCGCGAGGTGTCATCGCACCGCGCGGCAGCTCGCGCATGGCCGTTCGGGGATTCAAGGCGTCATAACGCGCGTCAACCAGCCGGTTGAAGCCCATGGCCGCGCTCCGGGCCGCGACCATGGCGACCACGATCCACCACAGCCGCCAGCCCAGGTCAGCGGCCGTCCACTCCCCGGTCCGGTGCAGGGCCAGCAGGGCTCCGGTGAGCGCAAACGGCAGCGCGAACACCGAGTGGCCGAAACGGACGAACGAAGCGTAGGTGCGGAATCGGTTCACGGTCAGGTTTCGGAATCCTCCAGCCATCTGACCGCGGCGGGCTGGACGCCGCTGAGAAGATATTCTTCCACATCCTGAACATCCCGAGGGATGCGCACGGCAATCAGCTCGGCACGCTTGCCGGGCTCGATTGTCCCGAGATCCCGCCCGAAGCCGAGCGCTTCCGCTCCAATCCGCGTTGCACTCTCGAGGATTGCGGCGGCCGGAACCTGCACCGCAGCCTGACGCAGCGCCGCGATCTCGCTGAACATGTTCAGGTCGTCCACGCTGGCCAGGCTGTCGGTTCCGACTGCCACCCGCACCCCAGCGGAGTAGAAACGGTCCGCAGGGGGCATTCCGACACCTGTCCAGACGTTGCTGCGCGGGCATGTGACGATCGTCGATCCGGCCGACGCAAGGGTCGCCAGCTCGGTGTCGGTGAGCTGCACGGCGTGGACCGCGAGGAGCTTCTCGGTGACCAGGCCAAATCCCGACAGGTATGCGACAGGGCCGCAGCCGGGCGCCTGCCACCCGGGATTCCAGACACCAAGCCCCTCCAGCAGCTCCCGCCAGGCGCCGCCCCCGCATCGCAGGAATTCGACCTCCTCCGGGGACTCTCCCAGATGAACACTGACAACCGTTCTATGCGTGGCCGCGGCGATTGCCGTGAACAGTTCAGGAGAAACCGAGTAAGGCGCGTGCGGCGCGATCGAGCACTGGAGTCGGTCGGAGACGGGCAGCGCCGCACAGTCCCCCATTGCACGTCGCACCGCACCTGCGGGATCGGTTCCGCTGAACCCGATAAGCTCACGGAACAGCAGCGCGGAGAGCGGACTGCCGCGAAGAGGCTCCTCAGACGCCAGCGTGTTCGTGATGTCACCGACGAGGCAGGTCCCGCTGTCCCGGGCGGAGGAAATGGCCTCGTACACCGGCGCGACCGGATCGGCGGAGACCGTCCGGCGCAGCCCCATGAGCCGCGACGTCCACGCGGGCATCGAGCGATCCGGGGCCACTTTGCCGCGCATCCACGAGAGCTCGATATGGGTGTGGGCGTTCACGAGCCCAGGAAGGATCACGGATGGCGACGACTCTCGAGAGCCGTCGATTGCGTCCGTTCCAGGCGGCGGCTCCTCCTCCGATCCCCCTACCGCAGCGATTCGACCTTCATCTATCGCGACCCACCCCTTGCGGATCGGCGGGGCGGAGATCGGCAGGATCCAGGCTGCGCGGTGGATCTTCATCAGGCCGGACGGGGCGGGCCCCTCCTGGCCTTCTCGGCCGCGCTGCGTGCGGCATAGCGATCGATTTCCGGCGGCCGGCTCGTGTCCCCTTCGGCGCGTGCAGCGGCAAGGGCAAGCATCCTCGGCACCTGTCGCTGACGGAACACTGGCTCACCGAGGATCTCGTAGTGCATGTTCCGGCGCATGGCGGTGAAGCCGGCATTCTCGATGTTGCGGACGATCTCGTTCTCGTCCATGCAGTAGCTGGCGCCCGCGGCCCGGACGACATTCTCTTCGATCATGACGCTGCCCATGTCGTTGGCGCCGAACGCGAGGCTCAGCTGCCCGACCTTGCCACCCTGAGTCACCCATGACGCCTGCAGGTTGTCGAAGTTGTCGAGCACGGTCCTCGCAAGCGCCAGCGTGCGCAGGTAGTCGATTCCCGTGGCCTCTCCTCCGCCAAGCTCTGTGTGCTCGGGTTGGTAGCTCCAGGTGATGAAGGCGGTGAAGCCGCCGGTCTCATCCTGAAGGGCCCGCAGACGGAGCATGTGCTCGATCCGCTCTGCCGGGGTCTCGACTGTGCCGTACATCATTGTCGCGGTGGTCCGCAGGCCGGCACGGTGGGCGTGTCGCATCACATCGAGCCACTCGTCCGCGCTCGCCTTCCCGTAGCAGTTCAGGAGCCTGCGAACGCGGTCCACGAGAATCTCGGCACCGCCGCCCGGGACGCTGTCCAGGCCGACGTTCACCAGACGCTCGATGACCTGCGGCACGGAAAGCCCGGAGAGGCGGGAGAGATGAAGGATTTCCGGAGGGGACAATGCGTGGAGGCGGAAGGACGGGAAGCGCGTCTTGACCCCCCGGAACAAATCCTCGTACCAGTCCAACGGCAGGTCGGGATTGTGCCCCCCCTGGAGCAGCAGCTGTTCCCCGCCAAGTTCGATCGTCTCGTCTATCTTGCGGAAGATCTCGTCGAACCCGAGCACGTACCCTTCCCCGGATCCAACCGGCCTGTAGAACGCGCAGAAGTTGCACCGCGCCACGCAGACGTTGGTGTAGTTGACGTTCCTGTCGATGATGTAGGTAACGACCCGCTCCGGGTGCCGGAGCGCCCGGATCTCGTCCGCCAGTCGGCCCAGAACAGCCGTAGGCGCGTGAAGATACAGGTCGAGCGCCTCGGCGGCATCCACCCGTCCCCCTCGCGCCACCTTCGTGACGGTCGCCTGATAGCTCATGACGGTCCAACCGTGGGATAGAACACCGGTGCCCGAGTCATTTCGACAAGCTCGTATCTCAAGGCGAGCTCATAGTAGGCCCGGAGCCCGTCGAGCTCTCGAGGTCCCAGTCCGTAGCGGATGTTCTCCTTCAGATACTTCTGGCCGAGTGCCGCACGCTCGGAACCACAATACGCAGCCGCGACGAGGTCCGAGGCACGCACACCTGCGTCACGTGCACCCTGGAGCTGCGTGACCTGCTCCCTGGTGATGGCGCCGGGGCGTCCAGCCCAGAACGCCCAGACAAACGGCAGCCCGGTCATCGTCGTCCACTGCTCGCCAAGATCGACCTTGAGGAGCCCTGCAGCTTCGTAGTCGAAGAAGAGTGCGGCATCGCCGATGAGCAGCGCGGCGTCGCAGCGGTTGAGCATCTTCACCGGGTCCGGGGGCATCGGCACGAACACGGGATCGATGCCCAGCGTTTCGTAGCACAACACCCGCAGCAGCGTATTGGACGAGCGCGAGCTGGTGTCTGCCGCGATCGACTGTATGTCGTCCACGGGCTTCCGGCTGAAGAGCGCGACAGACGCGACCGTACCTTCAGAGACGATCGCCACATCCGGAACCGCACAATACGGTTCGTGCCCGCGGAGGTACTCGACGCTCGGGATCATGCCCACGTCGATCGAGCCTTCGTGCAGGAGCGCCGCGCAGCGCGACGGCGGGTCGAACTGCAGCGCAAATCCATGACGCAGCTCCAGGCCGAAGACGAGCGGCCGCGCGTTCAGATAGTCCACGGCACCGAGTCTGACGGCCCTCATGGGCGGCCACTCCGGGACGGCTCCCCGATGACTTCGTGCCGTCCGTTCCGCTCCACCGGCTCGAGACCTGCCGCACGAATGTTGCGCGTGATCTCCGCGAGCGCACTCCGGCGCGCTCCGAGCGTCCCTGAATCGACTGCCGCCACGCCGTCCACGTCGTCAGCGCCGACGGTCAGGGCCACCTGCGCGAGCTTCGGGCCGTAGAGCGGCCAGTCTACCTGCACCGAGGGTATGTCGCGCGTGAGCAGCCGGGCCAGGACCACCGCCTTCACGTCGTCGTACCCGGTTGTCGGCGCCATGGTCGAGAGCGTGCGCGGCAGCGGAGCGAACGTCCTGAAGCCGCCTACGGCTCGCTGCAGCTCGATGGCAGCGGCAACCGTTGCAAGGGGATCCGCGGCAGCCCCGTGTACTGTCATCCGCTCGACTCTCAGACCCGCGGCCCGGGCGCGCGTCACCGTGGCGCCAGTATCCCCGGGTCCGTCCACCGGAAGGTCGGCAACGGCCTCGAGTCCCTCCCGCGCAAGGCTCGCGAAGAGGTCTGAAGACGAGGGCTCGAGTGCCGCCAGGTCCGCAAGGGAGAATCCGCTCAGCGGGATCCCTCCACCGCTCAGCTTGCGGGCTGACGCAACAGCCTCGAGGGCCTGCGTCGCGGATGAAGGCGGGCCCACGAGTCTCAGCTCGCCTGCGTTGGCCCCGGGGGGAAGCGCCGCCGGGATCGCCTCCACGTGCACTTCAAGGACCCGGACGAATGTGGTCCGCACCCCGTGCAGCTGGCGCCTGACTTCGTCGGCCAACATCCCGACGGCAATGAGATCGGGCGTGCCGACGATCGCCGGCGCATCGGCCAGCTCCAGAGACACGCCCTGGGCAAGGCGATCGGCAAGCTCCTGGAGGCCGCTCATGCCGGGCAGCCCTGCGGTCTAATCAACTCCCAACTCCCAACCTCCAACCTCCAACTCCCAAGCCCCAATGCTCAATTCCCAACGGCCGACGCCCGGCGCCCAACCCCGGAACCGTGGCATGGAAGGCACCCGCCCGAGCGACCGGCTCCAGGGGGCTACAGAAGGAAGCGCGCCGTGACCAGCTCAGAACATTCCTATTACGACAGGGTCGGTGAAGCGGCCGCCTGGCTGCGGGAGCGGCATGGCCCGCCTCCCGAGGCCGCGATCGTCCTCGGCTCGGGGCTGGGGGAGTTCACCCGGGCGGTGCAGGACGCCGTCGCGTGCGCATATGCCGACGTACCGAACTGGCCGGCTTCGGCCGTTG
>JACCXG010000154.1 GCA_013697225.1 Acidobacteriota bacterium | reverse complement strand
TCGCGGTTCATCCGGGCAATGTTGGTAATCGGGATCTCCTTGGGGCAGACCGCTTCGCATTCGCCTTCATTGGAGCAGCTCCCGAACCCTTCCTCGTCGTGGCGGTGCACCATCGACACGACCCGGGTGTGCCGCTCGACGGCTCCCTGCGGGAGGCGCCCGAGGTGGCTGATCTTCGCCGAGGTGAAGAGCGCCGCCGAGGCGTTCTTGCACGCCGCCACGCAGGCGCCGCAGGCAATGCAGGCGGCAGCATCCATGGCCTGTTCCACCGTCTGTTTGGCGATGAGGATGGCGTTCCCGTCGGGCGCGCCACCGACGTTCACCGACGTGTAGCCCCCCGCCTGGATAATCCGGTCGAACGCGCTGCGATCGACGACGAGATCCTTGATGACCGGGAACGCGCGGGCGCGCCAGGGTTCGAGGGTCAGCCGGTCGCCGTCATTGAAGCGCCTCATGTGCAGCTGGCAGACCGTCGTGCCGGGATCGGGTCCGTGCGGCACGCCGTCGACCATGAACCCGCACGTGCCGCAGATGCCTTCCCGGCAGTCGGAGTCGAAGGCCACCGGATCCTCACCCCTGGCAATCAGGTCCTCGTTCAGCAGATCCAGCAGTTCGAGGAACGACATCTCGCGGCTCACGTTCTCGACGGTGTAGTCGACGAGCCCGCCGGGCGCGGACGGGTTCGCCTGCCGCCACACCTTCAAGTGAATGCGCATGATTACTGGTAGCTCCTCTGGGTCGGCTTCACGTACTCGAACACGAGCGGCTCCTTGTGGAGCACTGGGGCCTTGCCCAGGCCCTGGAACTCCCACGCCGCCACATACGCATAGTTCCCGTCGTCGCGCAGGGCTTCTCCCTCGGGCGTCTGGCTCTCTTCCCGGAAGTGGCCGCCGCAGGACTCGGTGCGATGGAGGGCGTCGAGCGTCAGCACCTCGGCAAATTCCAGATAGTCGGCCACGCGCCCGGCATATTCCAGGTTCTTGTTCAGGTTGTTGTGCGGACCCGGAACCGAGACGTTGGCCCAGAACTCCTCACGCAGCTCCGGGATCCGCGCCAGCGTGCGGCGGAGTCCCGCCTCGTTGCGCGCCATCCCGACCTCGTCCCAGAGCAGGCGCCCGAGCTCGCGATGCAGCTGACGCGGAGTCTTCGAACCCTTCACACTGAGCAGCCTGTCGATCCGCGCCTGCACGGCGGACTCCGCCTCGCGGAACGCGTCGTGGTCAGTCGTGACCGCCTGGAAGGTGGTGCTCCCCAGATAGTGTGCCAGCGTGTAGGGAATCACGAAGTAGCCGTCGGCCAGCCCCTGCATGAGTGCGCTTGCGCCAAGCCGGTTGGCACCGTGGTCGGAGAAGTTTGCCTCCCCAAGAACGTGCAGCCCCGGGATGGTGCTCATCAGGTTGTAATCGACCCAGAGCCCGCCCATCGTGTAATGGATGGCGGGGTAGATGCGCATCGGCACCCGATACGGGTCCTCGTCGGTGATCTTCGTGTACATGTCGAACAGGTTTGCGTACCGCATCCTGATGACATCAATCCCCAGGCGCCCGATCGCGTCGCTGAAGTCGAGATACACGGCAAGACCGCTCTCCCCGACACCGCGTCCTTCATCACAGACAGCCTTGGCGTTTCGTGAGGCGACGTCGCGCGGCACGAGATTGCCAAAGCTCGGGTAGCGACGCTCGAGGTAGTAGTCGCGCTCCGCCTCAGGAATCTGTTCGGGCGGCCGGTTATCCCCCTGCTGCTTCGGTACCCACACGCGCCCGTCGTTCCGAAGGCTTTCGCTCATCAATGTGAGCTTCGACTGCTCCGTGCCCGAGACCGGGATGCACGTGGGATGGATCTGGGTGTAGCAGGGGTTTGCGAAGTACGCGCCGCGCCGATGCGCCCGCCACGCTGCCGTCACGTTCGACCCGACCGCATTGGTCGACAGGTAGTAGGCCGTACCGTACCCGCCGGTGCAGAGCAGGACGGCATGACCAGCGTATCGCTCGATAGCCCCGGTGTTGAGGTTCCGGCACACGATTCCACGCGCCTGCCCGTTGACCAGCACGAGGTCGAGCATCTCGCGGTTGGTGAGCGATTTCACCGTTCCACGCTCGACCTGCCGCATCATCGACTGATACGCCCCCAGGAGGAGCTGCTGCCCCGTCTGGCCGCGTGCGTAGAAGGTTCGCGAGACCTGCGCGCCGCCGAAGGACCGGTTGTCGAGCAGCCCGCCGTACTCGCGCGCGAACGGCACACCCTGGGCCACACACTGGTCGATGATGCTGACGCTCGTCTGCGCCAGCCGGTAGACGTTGGCCTCGCGGGAGCGGTAATCCCCGCCTTTCACCGTGTCGTAGAAGAGGCGCTGGATACTGTCGCCGTCGTTCTGATAGTTCTTCGCGGCGTTGATCCCCCCCTGCGCGGCGATGCTGTGGGCGCGCCTGGGGCTGTCGTGGATCGAGAAGCTCACCACGTTGTACCCGAGCTCTCCCAGGGCCGACGCGGCTGAGGCGCCGGCGAGCCCGGTTCCCACGATGAGCACCGTGTACTTGCGCCGGTTCGCCGGGTTGATCAGCTTCGACTCGAAACGATGGCGGTCCCACTTCTCTGCGAGGGGGCCTCCGGGAACTTTGGAATCAAGCATGGCTGTCGGGTGCGTGCCTCAGTGCGTCAGGTAGACCCAGATGGGAATCACGCCGAGCCCGCCGGCGATGATCACCGCCAGAATGATGCTCCATCTAGTCAGACGCCGCGTGTAGAGCGGATGGTCCAACCCGAGCGACTGGAAGCCGCTCGCAATCCCGTGACGGAGGTGCAGGCCGACGAGTGCCGTCCCGATCACATAGAACACGACCCACAGCGGCTGCTGGAACACCTCGATCTCGGTCCTGTACAGGTCGCGCACCGTGGCGTCAGTGGTCTGGTAATAGGACCCGAACTTGAACTGCTGCACATGGACCACCACGAAGAGCAGCAGGAGCAATCCGGTGACGATCATGGTCGACGACGCCAGGCTCTTGCGGGTGGTGTGCCCGGCGGAGGTCTGCTTCGCATACCTTGCAGGGCGGGCCGCGCTGTTTGCGATGAAGTTGCGCACCGTCTTGTAGATGTGGACCACGAACACGAGCAGCAGGCCGAGCTCGATGGGAATGATGAGCGGGTTCGAGATCAGCTGCTGCGAGTAGGAGTTGAAGATGTCCGGCCCGGCAAAAATGAGAGCGTTCCCTGCCAGGTGCAGGATCATGTAGACGAACAGCAGGAGCCCGGTGATGCCGACGAGAAGCTTGGTGCCGACCGATGAGGAGAAGTAGCGGCTGAATCTGGCGAACGAAGAGGACTCGAGCATCATCAAAATTGTAACTGATTGGTCCCGCACGGTGCGTCGCCGGTTGATCGCCCCTTCTGTTTCGGTAGATGATTGTGCGGTTGCCCGCGCGGGAGCGGGCCGGCCCAGGTGACGCTGCGATCAGCCTCGACATCCACACATGAAAATCCACGAATATCAGGCAAAGGCCATTCTGGCTCGGTATGGTGTGCCGGTGCCGCAGGGGGAAGTCGTCGAGACCCCTGCCGAAGCCGCTCAGGCTGCCTCCCGGCTGGGAGTTGGCGTGGCTGTGGTGAAAGCGCAGATTCATGCCGGAGGGCGGGG
>JACCXG010000141.1 GCA_013697225.1 Acidobacteriota bacterium | reverse complement strand
ACCCGCCGAAGGCCCCCCTTCCGAAAGTCACCGGGCTGAGCCCCGCGGAGGCACTTCGCCTGGAGGACGAGCTGATCGACCGGTCGATTGCGTACGCCCGGCAGCATCTATCGCTCTGAAGCTTGCTACTCCTTTGCCGCGAGGTAGTTCTTCCGGGCCCGTGCTTTCATGCCCGGCTTGGCTACCTTCACTTCGAGCTTGTGCATCTTGCCGTCGAGCTTCGGAGGCTCGAAACCCAGCGCGTATTGGCGGTGCAGCTCGTCGGCCACACGCGCAAAGGTCGTTGACAGGTCCTCCGCGCGCGTGAGCTCGAAATACCCGCCGCCTGTCTCCTCGGCGATCTTCGGGAGCCCGGGATCCGGCCGCTGCACGATCGTCGGGTTGCCCATGCCGAAGCCCCCGCCGAAACCGCCGCCGCTCCGGCCGACCGGCGCCCGGCGGTTCCCCCACGGCACCATGGCCTCGAGCCCGACGGCATACACCATGACGTTCTCCTGCTGCGCGCGGCGCATGACGTCCATGAAGCTCAGGTTGTTCATCTTGAAGTTCAGCGGGCTGTCGATGCCATCGGTGAAGGCCAGGACGACCTTCCGCCCTTCCTCCCGGGCAAGGCCGGTGATCGCCACGTTCACCGCATTCCACAAGGGGGTCGGCCCCTCGTTCTGCAGCTCCGTGCGGAGGATGCGGATCAGCTCCGCCTGATCGCTGGTGAACTCCTCGGGATCGACCTGGATGCGCTGTGCAAAGCTGCCGATCCGTGCCTTGTCTTCAGGATTGAGCCGCCGGACGAAGGCTTCGCCAGCCTCTTCGACCAGCCGGAAGTTCGCGCGCATGCTGCCGCTGCGGTCCAGCATCATCACGACAGTGATCGGCTGCAGCTCGTTGGAGAAGAGCGTTGTCGGCTGCAGCTTGCCGTTGTCGTAGATCTCGAAATCCTCGCGGTCGAGGTCAGGAACAAGGCGCCCGCCCGCATCGGTCACGGTGGCATACACAGCCACGGTCGTCGCGCCGCTGCGAATCGTGGTCTGCTGCGCAGGCAGGGGAACGGTCAGCAGCGCCACCGCGACGAACGCGGTGAGCGCAGAGGGTGCGCGGAAAGTGAGCGGTGTCATCGAGCAGTCCAGTACGGCCGCGGTGGCAGACGCGTCCGCGAGCAAGGAGGCAGGCTCCTCCAGTGTCTCATGTAATCGGCGGGAAGGGAGTGAGGGCCGCGGCGTGGAGCTCGAACCTGCGGGTGACAGCGGTGACGCGCTCTCTCGAGGATGAGATCTCGAAGCTCGAGGCCGAGGGTCCTCTACGGGCGAGACCGGGGGCGCCGGATCCGGGGGTGGGCTGGCGCCGAGCCAAGCCAGGCGCGAAGCGCCGGCCAGGTTCCCGGGTCCTGCCCGCCAAGGCGCCACAGCGTCACGCCCCCCACCCCGCAGGTGTCGGCGGCCTCGAGCTTCGCGCTGGTGCTTGCACCATTCTCGAACCAGACGGTGTGCCCTCTGCCTTGCGCGCTGTAGTGAAACCAGGGAGACGCGCTCGCGTGATCCCAGTTCACCGTGGCGCCATGTCCACGTGCGAGGGCCATGGTGGTCTCCCACACATGATCGACGCCTGACCCTCCGACCCAATCGTAGCCGTATAGCGGCAGCCCGTGAACGATCTTGTGCGCGGGGACGCGGGAGCGCGCAAACTCGAGGACCTCTCGAACCCAGCCGATCGGAGCCACCGGGCCCGGGCCCGAGCTCGCCCAGTGATATTCGTAGGCCATGATCCGGACCTGGTCCGCCGCGGCAGCGATCGCGGACCAGTCCTGCGACTGCGGACCGCTCCAGGTACCCGGCTCGCTCGTCTTCGCATACACGTTGACCGTCAGGAGATTCCCTGCGGTGTGGAGAGCATCCGCCAGCTGCCGGACGAACACGGTGAACGCCGTCCGATCCGAGGCTGGCAGGTTCTCGTAGTCCAGGTCGATGCCGTCGTACCCCCGACTCACGGCAAGCTGCACCAGCGACCTCACATTCACGTCGCGCAACCCCGGGCTGTTGATGATCCGGCTCACCGACGCGCCGTCCCACTGGCCATCGACGATGTTGGCGACGGTGGGGATGACGAGGATGCGGTTCGCTCTGAGGAACGAGACCATCGCCGCGTCTTCGTATGTCGCACCCGACGCTGTGGTGTACGGCACCACGCGTCCGTCCGCCAGGACGCGGTACCAGAAGGGGCTGATCTCCGTGAAGATGTCGAGGTTCGCGGCAACCGCCTCGAAGCCGCGTCTCTGGTCCCAGAAGACGAGATTCCCACTCACCCGTTTCTTCAGCGACGCCTCCAACGTGCAACCGGCCGTTGTTCCGACGACAAGCACGAGGGCCACGCCGAGGACGGCAGCTCGCCGAGTCGGCCTTCCGTTTATCACCTTCATGTTCGCTAGGGGGTTCTCCGTGGAAACTGGCCAGCGGCCGCTGCCGCAGGATACAATTGATCATGCGCCTGAAGGATTCGACCGCACTCGTCACGGGCGGCACGCGCGGGATCGGCTACGCGATTGCGCAGATGCTGACGGAGGCGGGGGCTCGCGT
>JACCXG010000126.1 GCA_013697225.1 Acidobacteriota bacterium | reverse complement strand
TTTCTGATCGAGCGCGGCGCCACGATCGACATCCACGCAGCCGCACGCCTGGGGATGCTCGAGAAGGTGACGGAACTGCTGTCCACTGGTCCCGAGCTGGTGCACGCCCGCGGCGGCGATGGACAGACGCCGCTCCACTTTGCGGCAACGGTCGCGATTGCGGAGTACCTGCTCGATCGCGGCGCCGATATCGACGCGCGAGACGTGGATCACGAGTCCACGCCGGCCCAGTGGATGGTGCGGAACCGGCAGGAGGTCGCCCGTGCCCTCGTCGAGCGCGGCTGCCGCACCGATATCCTGATGGCGGCGGCGCTCGGCGACGCCCTCCTCGTACGCCGCCATCTCGACGAGGATCCCCGCTGCATCCGGACGACCATATCAGCGAGATACTTTCCCATGAGGAACCCGAGAGCGGGAGGCACCATCTACAACTGGACGCTTGGAACGGACAAGTCCGCGCACGCCCTCGCGCGCGAGTTCGGCCACGAACACGTGCTCGACATCCTGATGGCGCACACACCGGATCCGCTGAAGCTGGCGGTCGCCTGCGAGCTGGGGAACGCCGAAACGGTGGCAGCGCTTCTCGAGGCGGACCCGCACCTGGCGCAGTCGCTGGACGACGAGGCGCGGCTGAAGATTGCCGAGGCCGCCCGGAACAATGGCGTCCACGCGGTGGAGTTGATGCTCGAGGCTGGCTGGCCCGTAGACGCGCGCGGGCAACATGGGGGAACGCCGCTGCATTGGGCCGCCTGGCACGGCAACACGAGGATGGCGGAGGCGCTCCTTCGTCGTCGCGCGCCGCTGGAAGTCACCGACCGGGACTTCAGCTCGACACCGCTCGGATGGGCCCTGTATGGTTCGGTGCACGGCCCGAGCCGGGAGCGAGGGGATTACGCGGGTACCGTGGAAGCACTCCTGCGCGCCGGAGCCGAGACGCCGCGCCCTGATTCGGTCACCGCGGCCAGTGACGCGGTGCGTGAGGTGCTGCGGAAGTACGCCCGCCCGTAGAGACGCACCAGGCGCGGTCCGGGCTCCCCTGCGAATCAGTCGTGTGCGTTCCCCTCGGTGCGCCGGCGAACGACGTGCGGCGTTCGCCCCACCACATCGCACATGGCCCCACGCGGCCCCACGCGCACGTTGCCTGCGTGGACTGCCATGTGGCTCGGGGGCCGGAGCGCTCGTCGAACCCGGGCCAATCCCGAACAGCAAATCCTCATCCTCTATCTGGCAGACGAGGGTGGCACCATGCCCTTCAAACGCATGTAGGTCACGATGTTGCCGTAGTGCTCGAAATCGTGTGCGTTGTTGAATGCCAGGGCGCCGAGGCGCGTGTGCTCTCCCGGAAAGGGGAGCTTGACCGGCTCGTTCGCGCGCGTGCCCGTCAGGCCCGAAAACGCCGACTCGCAGAACTTGAACGATGCCTCCAGGGCTTCGCTCAGCTCCTGTTTCGTTGTCTTCGTCTTCTCGACCCCCGACATGGGCGGCTTCTCCCCGCTTGCCACGCCGCAAATCATGAAGTTGGCGTCGGCAATGTGCGCGAACTGCGCGCCCATCGACCGTACGTCCGGCGTGGGCTTGAACGCGTACATGTCATCCGGCACCTGGGCGGCAGCCTTCATGATGTTGCCCCTGATCAGGTCGAACGCCCCCCTCACGCTGGCGACCGACGGGTCCGCCGCCTGCCCTCCCAACCCCGTCGTGCTCAGCACGAACACCGCACCCGCCATCCATGCGTGCATCATCTCGCCTCCTCAGAAACGTCCTTTGTCCTCCCGCTACTTCCCGCGCGAGGCCGGCGACGCGATCGTCAGCAGGAACCCGCTCGGCTCCGTCACTTCGAAGGCGCGCGTGCCCCACTCCGTATCGTGCGGCTCCCTGGTGAGCACGAGACCGGCACTTTTGCCCCGCGCCGCAACGGCATCGATGTCGTCGTCTGCCTCGATGTACAGCCGCATGCCGACGCCTTTCTGGCGATCGCGTCCCTTCTTCCCGTCGTCCTGACTCAGGCCCAGGCCGATGCCGCCGGCCCGCAGCATCACGCCGAGGAGCACACCGGCGTCCTCCCAGCGGTCCTCCACCTCGAAGCCGAGCGCGGAGAAGAAGTCGACACTCCGCTGCAGGTCGTCAACGGTGAGGCTGGGCATCACACTTCTGCCCTTCAAGGTCTCGTTCTGTGACTCTCCCATCTCTCCCTCCTGAGAGTGCCCCGCTTTCGAGGCGGCTCCGTTATGTCTGATTACCAGGGCTGCGGCGCCTTCGCCACAACGATCCGCCCGCCCTCCGGATCACGCGCGGAAATGCGCCGGCCGGCGTCCTGCCGCAGGACCCCGCCCAACAGAGACAGTCGATCGCCCGATCGCCAGAGTATAGCTCCTGGGCTCCCCTGCCCCTCCGTGTTAGAGTTTGCGCTCCAATTCTGCTGTCA
>JACCXG010000099.1 GCA_013697225.1 Acidobacteriota bacterium | reverse complement strand
GCAGGTCAGGGCCTTGAGGAGCGTGAACAGCGGCCCGCCGAATGCTCCGGCCTGCTGCCCCGTAACCACGGCCACGCTTCCCGGGTCCCCCAGCCGGCTGGCCGATTCCCGTGATCCTGCGGGGGCCCCGCGGCGGGCCTGCTGCGCGGCCATGCAGTCGGCGACCTCACGGCGTGGTCTCGGATGCTCTCGAACGCGTCGGGCTGCCTCGCGCCAGGCCTCCGGCTGCCGGGGGTCTCCGGCGTAGAGCGGCGAGACGCTTTCGAAGTCGTAGGCGTAGCTCCCGGCGAGCGGCCGCATCCACGGAAAACGGCGGACGTCTACCCCGAGTCGAGTGGCCGCACTCGTGTCTGCCGTTGTGGATGGGTCTGCTGACACCGGTTCGTACTCTCTCAGAGGCTTCTGAAGGCTGTCAAGGTGCGGGCGGGGGAACTATGATAACTTTCTTCGATCCCCCGAGGCGTTCCACTGACCAGAGACGACCCAGCCAGCTTCGCCCCTCCTGCCCAGTTCGGCCCGTTCCGGGTGATGCACCAGATCGGCGTCGGCGCCCTCGGTCCGGTCTTCAGGACATACGAGCCGGAGCGGGACCGTCTGGTTGCCGTCAAGGCTTTCCGCCTCGACATTACTCCTGAACAGGCACACGCCCTTGCGGCAGAGATGAGCCGCGCCGCGGACGCGGGTCTCTTCCACCCGTCGATCGTGGAACCCATCGCGGCCGGCGTCGAGGGGAGCTCGGCGTACTGTGCCGAGGAGTACGTGGCGGCAGAGTCGCTCGATGTGGCCATGCGCGAGTACGCGCCCGCGTCGATCGACACCGTGCTGCCGTTCATCACGCAGCTGGCCGGCGCCATTGATTTTGCTCGCGCCGCAGGCATCGGGCATGGTGCCCTCCATCCGCGCGACATTTTCATCACCCCTGAGGAAGCGCGCGTCACCGGCTTCGGCGTCGTCGAAGCGCTGGAGCGGGTAGGCGCGAGGGCTCCGGTGCGCCGCCCCTACAGCCCGCCGGAACGGATCGCCGGTCAGGCGTGGTCCACCCCGGCGGATGTCTTTTCGCTTGCCGCCATCACCTACGAGCTGCTGACCGGGCGCCGCCCGGCAGGGCTGGGGTCGGAAATCGGCCCGTTGACGGCAGGAACCCCGAACGGCTGGATGGACGCCCTTCACGCGGTCCTCGCCCGGGCCATGGCCGAGGATCCGGCTGACAGATTCCAGAATGCGCTGGCATTTGCCTCGGCGCTCGAGGGGGCTGCGCGCGGGCAGGCTGCCCGGGTTGCTCCGCCGCCGGCAGCGGCCGCACCGGCGTCCCTGGCCTTCGACGCTCTCCCGGAGTCGCACGCGGAGCTGGAGCCGGACGCGGAGCTCGAGCCGGATGAACCAGTGCACTCCGGGCTCGACGCCGCCGACGCCTATGCGCGCCAGGAGACCGATTTCGCGCAGGACGAGGACCCAGCCCCCGACACGTATCTGCGCCAGGACAGCGAAGTTCTGGATGAGGATGAGGCCGGCTTCGAGCGATCTGCAATCCTCGCGGGCGGGACGGCAACAGCTGCCGGGCGATTCGGGGACGTTGAGCCCTCATACCGCGACATAGGGATAGAAGAGACCGAGGGGACGGACGAACAGGACGTCCTCCTGGAGCGGGAAGCCGACGACGCGCACCATCGACTCAGTCTGGACGAAATGAGCGAGCCCGCCATGCGCGGGTCCGACCTGCAGTTCGACGAGCAGAGCGAAATCGAGGCCGAGGCCGACGCCGATGCCTTCATCCTCGATGTTGCGGCAGCGGCGTCCCGTCCGGAACACCGGCGGTTCGATGACTTTGCCCCGTCAGAACCGGCCATGGAGCCTCAGGGCGCGGATGCGACGATCCGCGGCAGGTGGGCTGAGGAAGCGCCAGGCCGCGATCTCGCCCCTGCGGGGATGGATGCGCCCCCCCGCCGATACCAGGCCCCCAGCGAGCCGGAGCTCGAGTCGACCGGCGGCCGTGCACTGTGGCCGATAGCGCTGCTTCTCATCGTGGCCTTGCTGTTAGGCCTTGGGGGCGGCTACGCGCTCTGGGGGCGTTCGGTACCAGCCGGAGAGGTCGCGGATACCGCCCCCGTAGCGGGTACAAAGGGAGATGCCGTTCAGTCTTCCGCCACCGAGACGACTGGCAGTGCATCATCGGGCGCAGCGGCCCCGGTAAGCACGCCCGTGCCGGGTGCGCGTGATGCGGCAGCCCCTCCGGAGAGAGTGCCGGCTGCGCCGGAGAGTGCAGCGACGCCGGCTCCTCCGGTCCGTGCCGCGGCACCCCCGGCCGCCACCACCGGGAGACTCGTCGTCCGATCCACGCCCAGCGGTGCCGGCGTCAGCATCAATGGAAACTGGCGCGGGCGCACGCCGCTGACCCTGGAGCGGCTCCCGTTCGGGCGGCAGAACGTGCGGGTCGTGCAGCCTGGCTATGCACCGGTGAACCAGACCGTCACGCTTTCGGCGGGGAATCCGGAAGAGGCGCTCACGCTCCGGTTGCAGCCGCAAAAGCCGGCAGCCGCGAAACCAGCCGCCCCGGCGCCGGCCGCCCGGACCGCCAAGCCCCCTGCCGCGGCTCCTCAGGGGAGCCCGGCCCAGGCGTTCTCCGGTTCGATTTACGTCGATTCACGCCCGCGCGGAGCGACCGTCTTCATCAACGGCAAGCCGATCGGGGTGACGCCGCTGCGGGTACCGGAAATGCGGATAGGAAGCCACGTCGTGAGGTTGGAACTGGCCGATCACCGGACGTGGTCGTCCACGGCACGCGTGACGGCGGGGGCGGAAGTACGCGTGACGGGATCGCTCGAGCCCATGCAATGAAAGCCATTCTCGCTCTGGAAAACGGAACCTGGTTCGAAGGTGAAGGAGCCGGCGCGCCGGGGGAAGCCGGTGGCGAGGTCGTCTTCAACACGAGCATGACCGGCTACCAGGAGATCCTCACCGATCCCTCCTACGCCGGCCAGATTGTGACGATGACCGCCCCGGAGATCGGCAACTACGGCGTCGGCCCGGACGACGGGGAGTCGCGAAGCCCGCAGGTGGCGGGTTTCGTGATGCGTGAGGAATCACCCATTGCGAGCAACTGGCGCGCAAGTGGAACCCTGCGCGACTACCTCGTGCGGCACGGGGTCGTGGCGATTTCGAACGTGGACACCCGGGCGCTCACGCGCCTGCTGCGGTCTTCGGGCGTCATGCGGGGGATCGTTGCCACCGGCGACCACAACCCGCGGGAGCTCGTGGACAAGGCGCTGGCCCTGCCGCTGATGACTGGAGCCGACCTGGTCGTGGGGGTCACGTGCGAGCGGGCGTTCGACTGGAATCCCGGCACGGTGGACGACGAGTTTGCGCCAGTGGCCGAGCGGCGTGCAGCCAGGCCGCTTCGGATAGCCGCGTACGACTTCGGCATGAAGTGGAACATCCTGCGCCGTTTCACAGCCCATGGGTGTGACGTACGGGTGTTCCCGGCAACCACTCCCGCCTCGGAGCTGCTGGCCGACAATCCCGACGGCGTGTTTCTGAGCAACGGCCCCGGCGATCCGTCCGCCCTGGGCTATGCGGTCGACAACGCGCGCGAGCTGGTGAAGGCGGATGTGCCGATGTTCGGCATCTGCCTCGGTCACCAGGTGGTCTCGCTGGCCCTTGGCGGGGAGACCTTCAAGCTGAAGTTCGGCCATCGCGGCGCCAATCACCCGGTCAAGGAGCTCGAGACCGGGAAGATCGAAATCACATCTCAGAATCACGGCTTCGCGGTGGATCCGGATACGCTTCCGCCCGACGTGAAGGTCACCCACGTGAACCTGTACGACGGAACGGTGGAAGGGCTCCGGCACGAATCCAAGCCGGTGTTCTGTGTGCAGTATCACCCCGAGGCGGCGCCAGGGCCGCACGACGCGGATTATCTGTTCCGCCAGTTCCTGGACGAGATGGAGAGGAGGGCGTAAGGGATGCCACGGCGTACAGACATCAAGCGCGTCCTCGTCATCGGGTCCGGCCCGATCGTGATTGGACAGGCGTGCGAATTCGACTATTCCGGCACGCAGGCCTGCAAGGCGCTCCGTGCCGAGGGACTCGAAGTCGTGCTGGTCAACAGCAACCCGGCGACGATCATGACGGATCCGGAGATTGCCGACCGCACGTACGTGGAGCCGCTCACGCCGGAGGTCCTGGCCGCGATCATCGAGAAGGAACGGCCGGATGCGGTGCTGCCAACGGTTGGCGGTCAGACGGCCCTGAACCTGGCGGTCGCGCTGGGAGAGAACGGGACGCTGGCGAAGTACGGCGTGGCGTTGATCGGCGCGTCGGTCGAGTCCATCAAGGTCGCGGAGGACCGGCTGCTGTTCCGTGACGCCATGAAGGAGATTGGCGCCGACGTCCCGGACAGCTACTACGTGAAGTCGATGCCGGAGGCGATGGAGGCGGCCGAGCATCTCGGCTTCCCGACAATCATCCGGCCGTCGTTCACGATGGGGGGGGTTGGCGGCGGGATCGCCTACAACGTCGAGGAGTTCAAGGAGCTGGCGGGGCGGGGCCTCGACTTCAGCCCGGTGCACGAGGTGCTCATCGAGGAGTCCGTCATCGGATGGAAGGAGTACGAGCTCGAGGTGATGCGCGACTGCGCCGACAACTTCGTGGTCATCTGCTCGATCGAGAACATCGATCCGATGGGCGTCCACACCGGTGACAGCATCACGTGCGCGCCGGCGCTCACGCTGACCGATCGCGAGTACCAGCGCATGCGCGATCTGGCACGGCGGATCATCCGCCGCGTCGGCGTCGAGACCGGCGGATCCAACATTCAGTTCGCGATCAACCCGGAGAACGGCCGGATCATCGTGATCGAGATGAACCCGCGGGTCTCACGCTCGTCAGCGCTGGCGTCCAAGGCCACAGGGTTCCCGATCGCGAAGATTGCCGCCAAGCTGGCGCTCGGCTACCGGCTCGACGAGATTCCGAACGACATCACGCGACTCACACCGGCCTCCTTCGAGCCGACCATCGACTACATCGTGGTCAAAGTGCCGCGCTGGGCGTTCGAGAAGTTCCCGCGTGCCGACCGCACCCTGACCACCCAGATGAAGTCGGTCGGCGAGGTGATGGCTATCGGCCGGACGTTCAAGGAAGCCTTCATGAAGGCCTTCCGGTCGCTGGAGCTCGGCTCGTCCGGGCTGCTGTTCAGCCAGCCGCGCAAGAAGCTCGAGAGCGGCCTCAGCGAAGAGGAGGAGGCCGGCGCCCTGCAGCGGGAACTGAGCGTGCCGAGCGACCGCCGGATGTGGGCCGTGTTCCGCGCTCTCGAGCGCGGGTGGACCGTCGAGCACCTGTACGAGCTCACCAAGATCGACCGCTGGTTCCTCACGCAGTTCTCGGAGCTCGTGGAACTGGCGCGCCTGGCGGGCCTTGGCGGACTCCGCGGGATTTCCCCCGAAATGCTGCGGACGCTGAAGCGCGCGGGCATCAGCGACCGGGAGCTGGGCGTGATCCTCGGTGCCGACGAGGATGCCGTCCGGTCCACGCGGATCGAACAGGGCCTCCAGCCCGCCTACAAGCGGATCGATACGTGCGCGGCGGAGTTCGAGTCGTTCACTCCGTACCTGTACGGCACCTACGAGCGCGAGTGCGAGGCGGACCCGACCCCCCGCCCCAAAGTAGTGATCCTCGGCAGCGGCCCCAACCGGATCGGGCAGGGCATCGAGTTCGACTACTGCTGCTGTCACGCGGCGTTTGCCCTCCGGGAGGAGGGCTACGAGACCGTGATGATCAACTGCAATCCGGAAACGGTGTCCACCGACTACGACACTGTCGACCGCCTGTATTTCGAGCCGCTGACGTTCGAGGATGTCTTTGCCGTGATCACGCGGGAACGGGAAGCCGGCGGTGACGTGTCGGTCGTCGTGCAGTACGGCGGACAGACGCCGTTGAAGCTCTCGCTTCCGCTGCAGGAGGCAGGCGTCCGGATCCTCGGCACCTCGCCCGACTCGATCGACCTGGCCGAGGACCGCGAGCGGTTCGCCAAACTGTTGTGGGACCTGGGCATCCCGCAGGCGGCAAGCGGCATCGCGACAACGCTGGACGAGGCGCGCGTCGTGGCCACGTCCATCGGGTTTCCGCTTGTCGTTCGCCCTTCGTACGTGCTCGGCGGGCGCGCCATGGCCATCGTGTACGACATGGGTGCGCTCGATCGCTACATGACCCACGCCGTAGACGCCTCGCCCGATCACCCGGTGCTCATCGACAAGTTCCTGGAGGACGCCGTCGAGCTCGACGTGGACGCCGTCGTCGATGCCACCGGCGCCGTCGTCATCGGCGGGATCATGGAGCACATCGAGGAGGCGGGAATTCATTCCGGAGACAGCTCCTGCGTGATTCCGCCGCACAAGGTCGTCGAGCGCGACGTGGCGCTCATCCGGGACTACACGCGGCGTATCGCCAAGGCGCTGAAAGTCGTGGGCCTGATGAATGCGCAGTTTGCCATCAAGGACGACACCGTCTATGTGCTCGAGGTGAATCCACGTGCATCCCGCACGGTGCCGTACCTGTCGAAGGCGACAGGCGTGCCACTCGCGAAAGTGGCAGCCAGCGTGATGGTCGGCCGGACGCTTGCCCAGCTCGGTCTCACGACCGATCTGGAAGTGGCCGGCTACTTCGTGAAGACGCCGGTGTTTCCGTTCGTCCGGTTCCCGGGGGTCGACACGATTCTCGGGCCGGAAATGAAGTCCACGGGCGAGGTCATGGGCGGGGCCGCGACGTTCGGCAGCGCGTTCGGCAAGGCGCAGCTGGCCGCCGGGGTCCGGCTGCCCGACCATGGCTGTGCGTTCATCAGTGTGAACAATCACGACAAGCCGGCGGTGGTCCAGATCGCCCGCGATCTGCGGGAGCTCGGGTTCGACATCGTCGCGACGCGGGGCACCGCCAACTTCCTCCGCGCGCACGGGATCGAGGCGGAGATCGTCTTCAAGGTCAACGAGGGACGTCCACATGTCGGCGACGAGATCCTGAACGGCAAGATTCAGCTCGTCATCAACACTCCGCTCGGGCGCGAGTCGTTTTTCGATGACCGCACCGTCCGCCGCATCGCGATGATGCACGGCGTCCCCTCGATCACCACCCTCACGGGTGCCGCCGCGGCGGTAAACGCTATCAAGGCCGGCCTCACCGAGGGGCTTTCGGTCCGCGCACTGCAGGAATACCACGCAGAAATTGCCGCCACCCGGGGGTGAGGAGGTCGCGTTTCCTGTGATCCGCACGCCGTAGCGGGGAGCGGGGAGGGGACGGAGCCCACGGAGAAGGGCACGTCACGGAGACGCGGAGACACGAAGAATCCTGATGATTCTCCGGACCTTCGAGCCTTCGTGAGGTGCTCTTCTCCGTGCCCTCCGCTCGCGCCGTGGCCAGCATGACCAGGCGCGCCGACACTTGCAACGGCGTGCTCCCATGCACGTCCCGGCGGCGCTCATCGCCCTTCCCATCCTGACCGGCTCGGCCGCCTCCATCCTGCTGGCCGACTCATTCGATCCGGCGTTCGCATTCCTCAGCGCCTGCGCGGCGGTGGTCGGGCTCGCCGCCGCGGCCGGCGCGCTGCTCCTGGAAGACCTGCGGCAGGGGGCAGCCGCCCTCGTTCTGACCGCGCTCCTGACAGGCCTCTCCCTTGGTGCCACCGACGCACGCCGCGCGTATGCGCCCCCCCTTCTCGACCGATATGCAACGCTGCCTGCCGACGTGGCCGTTCACCTGGAAGGTGTTCTCCGGGAAGATGCGGCGCTCACCGCGTTCGGCGCTTCGCTGATACTCGACGTGCTCTCGATTGACGGCCCGGATGCGGGCGCTGGTGCTCTCGGCGGGGTGCGACTTGCTGTGGCAGGGGCACTGCTCGCGGGTCGGGTGGGGGAGTGGCGGGCGGGACGAACGATCCGGGTGCCTGCAACCCTGCGGAAGCCGCCTGTCTACCTGAATCCGGGCGTTCGTGACGAAGAACGGGCGCTCGCGCGGCGCGGCATCGTCCTGGTCGGCAGCGAGAAGAGCGGCGCCCTTGTCGAGGTGACCCGTAAGGGGCCGCCGGTGAGCGAAGCGGCAGCGAGCGTGCGAGCCTGGACGAGAAGGCAGGTGTCGGGCCTGATGGATCCGCTCGATCCGAAATCCGCCGGCGTCACCACGGCGGTGCTCATTGGCGATCGGACCGGTCTTGCGCGTGAGGACGAGCGCCGGATGCAGGAGGCCGGCACGTTTCACGTCATCGCAATATCCGGCGGGAATATCGCGATTCTGGCCGTGTTGATCCTCCTGGCCTGCAGGCTCGTTCTCATGAGAACCGACGTTGCCGCCATGGTGACTGCCGCACTGCTGATCTTCTATGGATCGGTGGCTGCAGGTG
>JACCXG010000095.1 GCA_013697225.1 Acidobacteriota bacterium | reverse complement strand
GGCGACGGCTACGGCTCCTACTACATCAACCAGTACACGGCGAAAGGGGAGTACATCCGGTCGTTCGGAGGGCGCGGATCAGAACCGGGGCAGCTGCTCGAGCCTCACGGGATCTGGCTCGATACGCGCGGGGGAACTACTGCCTCACAGGCCGCCCGGTCCACCAAGCCGCCGCCGACCGGGCCTACCGGAGCCTCAGCGCCGGTGCTCGTTGTCGCCGACCGCCGCAACAACCGTCTTCAGCGGTTCAGCCTGGACGGCACGCACCTGGACTTCATCCCAGGCTTCCGGCTGCCGTGCCATTTCGACCAGCACGAAGGGCTCCTCGTGGTGCCGGACCTGCACGGCCGCGTGACGCTGGTCGACAGCCACAACACGGCCGTGGCGCACCTCGGCGACTCGGGCGATCCGAACTGGAACAATCCGCTGCGGCGCGAGCCGCGAGAGAAGTTCATCCCGGGCCGCTTCATCTGCCCGCACGGGGCATGCTTCGATCGCGACGGCAACATCTACGTCGTCGAGTGGGTGGAGGTCGGACGCGTCACGAAGCTGCGCAAGGTGGCGTAGCCGGCCGGCTCGCGTCCAACGCAACCCGCAATGCAGCTGGCCGACCTTTTCGATGCGTCACTCGACGGTCAGGCAGGCGAGCTGGCGGTCGAGTTCGATCGGTCATAGAATGTCGGCCAAGCTGCATCGATGGTCACAGCGGCGCTTCCCCAGGCTTCCGTGCTGAATATCGGATTCAACCCGTACGGTTTGACGTATACCGTGGGCCTGCAGGGGGGCGGAACCGCGCGCGCCAATCCGGAACCGCTCGGGCTCGACGGGTTCATCCGCCTGGCACACGACCTTGGGGCCCGGTGCATCGAGGTGGACTGGCGCTGGTTCGCCAACCTGAGTGCCGCGGATCTCCGGCGCGTGGCGGCGTCACTCGAGGGCGTCACGCCCGTCTACAGTCACTGGCTCTCCCAGCGGCCGGGGGAGTCGCTGGACGACGCGATTGGGAATGCGGCGGCCATCGGCGCCTCTATCCTCCGTCTGCACCTCACGCCCGTGCTCGAAGGCGGGCGCGCCGCCTGGGGCGTACGGTGGGAAGAGATGGTGGCCCATGCGCGCCGGGTCCTGCACCGCGATTCTCCCAAAGCCGCGGAGGCGGGCCTCGTACTCGCGATCGAGAACCATCAGGACTTCGGCAGCGAAGAGCTTCTCGCGATCGTCGAGGAGCTCGGTGCGCATGCGGGCATCGTGTTCGATACCGGGAATCCGTTTGCCGTCGGGGAGGATCCGGTTGCCTTCGCCAGGCGTGCGGCCCCTCGCATCCGCCACCTTCATCTGAAAGATTACGTGACGCAGTTCACGGCAGAGGGATTCAGGCTGGTGCGCTGTCCGATAGGGGACGGTGCCGTGCCGTTCGCCGAGATTGCTGACGTCCTGAAGAACTCCCATCAGTCGCTCACGGCATCGATCGAGCCGGGCGCACTCGAGGCTCGTCACATTCGTCTCTTCACGCCGGCCTGGTGGGATGGCTATCCGCCGCGGAAGGCGAGCGAGCTCGGGACGATGCTCGGGCGGCTGAGGGGCTCGTCGCTCGCGGAGGATGCGGACACCCGTACCCCCTGGGAGCGTGAGGCGCCGGGTCACGAGCTCATCGAGTACGAGAGGGGTCAGATTCGCCGGAGTGTGGAGAACCTGCGCGGCCTCGGGCTGCTGTAGCACCTCTCGTTCTCTTTCTCATGGTGCTCTCCTTGTTTGA
Source organism: Acidobacteriota bacterium (assembly GCA_013697225.1). GTDB lineage: Bacteria > Acidobacteriota > Vicinamibacteria > Vicinamibacterales > 2-12-FULL-66-21 > JACCXG01. The sequence continues at coordinate 1,128 of JACCXG010000095.1, read as the reverse complement.
AACTTCCAGACTATCGCGCGTTGTGAACATCGAAGACCTTCGCCGGGCGGCAGAGCGCCGGCTTCCGCGGGCGGTGTTCGACTACATCGACGGCGGCGCTGACGCCGAGGTCACACTGCGGGAGAACTGCCGCTCGTTCGAGAGACTGACGTTCCGCCCGCGGGGCGCGGTGGACGCTGGCACGCCCGACCTGCGGACCACGGTGCTCGGGGCGGAGCTCGCGCTGCCGTTCGTCCTCGCGCCAATCGGCAGCAGCCGGCTGTTCCATGCGCGTGCCGAGGAGGTCGCCGCCCGCGCGGCCGGCGCCGCTGGTACCGCCTACACGCTGTCGACCTTCTCTGGCTGCCTGCTCGAGGATGTCCGTGCCGCCACCACCGGCCCGGTCTGGTACCAGCTGTACCTTGCGGGCGGGCGTGAGTGCGCGACAGCGAGCATCGAGCGGGCGCGTGCTGCAGGCTACAGCGCGCTGCTCGTCACCATCGATACCGCCGTTGCGGGTCTCCGGGAGCGGGACGTCAGGAACGGCATTGCCGAACTGCTCACGCGCAAACCTCTGCGCATGGCTCCCTACGTGGCACAGTTCGCGCTGCGCCCCGCATGGCTGGCGGGCTTCTTCCGCGATGGCGGGCTGATGGCGTTCCCGAACGTGGTGATGCCAGGCAAGGGGCCGATGCTCTATGCAGACGTCGGCAAGGCGCTCGAACAGTCGATGGTCACCTGGCAGGACCTCCGCTGGATCCGCGACATCTGGGACGGTCCGATTGTCGTGAAGGGGGTCCACACAGGGGAGGATGCACGCCGGGCCGTTGCGGAAGGGGCGGATGCCGTGGTCGTCTCCAACCACGGCGGCCGTCAGCTCGACGGCGTCCGGGCGTCGATCGACGTGCTGCCGGAGGTCGTCGCGGCGGTTAACGGACGCGTGGAGGTGCTGATGGATGGCGGCATCCGCCGGGGAAGCGACATCGTCAAGGCGATCTGCCTTGGCGCACGCGCCGTGCTCGTCGGGCGCGCGTACGCGTACGGCCTGGGCGCCGCGGGTGGACCAGGCGTCACACGAGCCGTCGACATCCTCCGCGCGGACCTCGTGCGCACGCTCAAGCTCCTGGGCTGTCCCGCCGTCTCCGATCT
>JACCXG010000071.1 GCA_013697225.1 Acidobacteriota bacterium | reverse complement strand
TGAAGAACGGGTCGAAGATCCTGTCGATGATTTCATGCGGGATGCCGGTGCCCGTGTCCTCGACTTCGATCATCACATAGGGGCCGGTCCGAGCGTCGATGTTCATCGCGGCGAAGGGCTCATCGATAACGACGTTCTTCGCCGTGATTGTGATCCGCCCCCCGGCCGGCATCGCGTCGCGGGCGTTCACGCACAAATTGAGCAGCACCTGGTGGAGCTGGGTGGGGTCGGCTTGTAGCTTCCAGAGGTCGGGGTCGAGGTGCTCTTCAAACACGATGTTCTTGGGGAAGGTGTCATTCACGATCGTCGCGACATCTCGAACCAGGGGCATCATCTGGACTGCGATCCGTTGGCCGTCCATGCCCCTGGCAAACGACAGGACGCGGCTGACCATCGCGGCGCCACGTTTGGCGCTGGCCTCGATCGTCGCCAGCGTCCGGAGCCGCGCCGTGTCGTGCTCGTCCTCCTGAAGCAGCCCGATGGACAAGAGAATCGGCGCGAGCACGTTGTTGAGATCGTGGGCGATGCCGCCGGCCAGCGTGCCGATGCTCTCCATGCGCTGGCCGCGCAGGTACTGCTGCTCCAGCTGCTTCCGGTCGGTGATGTCCTGGAGCGCACCTTGCACCAGCGTGATCGTGCCGTCGGCCCGGCGTTCGGCTTCACCGCTCGCGCGCACCCACTTTCGTGCGCCCTGGTGCGTGAGAATCTCCACCTCGAGATCGAATGGCGTGCCGTCTTTCGCGCATGCTTGAATAGCGCCGACAATCTTGTCCCGCCACGGCTCGAGATAGAGCGCCAATGCCTCGGCGAGTGGCGGTACCCTGCCGCGCGGGTATTCAAGAATATCGAACACCTCGTCAGACCAGGACACGCGCTGGTCGGGCATCTCGATCGCCCAGCCTCCCGTGCGCGTGATCCTACCCGCGATGCGGATGAGCACGTCTTTCTGCCGCATGTCTTCTTCGGCCCGCTTGCGCGCGCTGATGTCGGACGAAATACCGACGATCCCGATCAAGTGTCCCCGTCCGTCCAGGAAGGGTGAATCCGTGACGTGCGCCGGGAACACCCGGCCTTGGCGGCTCTGGACCAGGAATTCTCCACTCCACGTTTCCCCACGCTGCAGGAGCGCCATGATCTCGTGGCCCTGGTTCAGTGTGGCCTGCGGAACGGTCACCTCCATGATGGCCCGACCCAACATCTCGCCGGGGGCCCAACCATAGAGTTCGCCGGCAAATCGATTGGCGTATGTGACGCGCCCGCCGGCGTCGGTCGCGATCACCGCTTGCCCGATTTGATCGAGCATGTGCGCCTGCCTGCTGTTCGCTTCCTGCGCCTGCTTGAGGTCGTCGATATCGGTGCAGGTCCCGATCCATTTCGTGATCCGGCCGTCCTGGTCGCGGAACGGCAACCCGCGGACCAGCATCCAACGATAGCTGCCATCGGCGCCCCGCAGCCGGCATTCCACGTTGTAATCGCCGCCGGCGATCGCCTGCTGCCATGCGTCCCACGCCCGTTGCCGATCGTCGGGATGGAACGGCGTGTTCCAGCCGTGCCCGTAGCTGTCCTCGAGGCTCAGTCCCGTGTAGTCCACCCAGCGCTGATTGAAATAAATATTCCAGCCGTCGGGGCGCGTCATCCACACCATCTGCGGCATCGCTTCCGCCAGCGTTCGGAACTGGGCTTCGCTTTCGCGCAGGCGCTCGTCGGCATGCCGCCGATCCGTGATGTCCTGGAAGGCCCCCTGGAGACGGGTGATTCTTCCCTCGGCATCGCGCACCGCCTCGCCGATGGAGCGCACCCAGATCCGGCGGCCCGTCGCGGTGAGTTTCGGCAGCTCGAAGTCGTAGGGTGTGCCCTCCCGTTCGCAGATCTCCAGATGCCGGATCACGTCCGCCCGATGCTCGGGCAGGTACAACCCGAGGCCTTCCTCGAGCGTCGGCTTGTAGCCGGGGGGCACGTCGTGAATGACGCAGTTTTCGTCCGACCACGTGAGCGTCCGATCGGGCAATTGCAGGGTCCACCCGCCAAGGTGCGCGACCCGACCGGCCGTGCGCAACAGCGCGGCGTTTTCGATGAGCTGCTCGCGCTCGATCCGCTGCTCGGTGATGTCCATCACCATGCCCG
>JACCXG010000061.1 GCA_013697225.1 Acidobacteriota bacterium | reverse complement strand
CCCGGATGTTCCCGGGCCAGTTGTACCGCATGAGCAGCTTGACCGCATCCGGAGAGAGCCCTTCGATCCGCTTCTTCAGCTCGCCGGAGAAGCGGCGCAGGAAGAACGACGCGAGCTCCCGGATGTCTTCCTTGCGCTCGCGCAGCGGCGGCATGTCGATCGACACGACGTTCAACCGGTAGTAGAGGTCCTCGCGGAACTGCCCGTGCGCCACCATGTGCGCCAGGTTGCGGTTCGTGGCGGTAATCACCCGGACGTCCACGCGGAGCGTCCGCGTGCCGCCGAGGCGCTCGAATTCGTGCTCCTGGAGTACGCGGAGGATCTTGGCCTGCGTGTTCGGGCTCATATCGCCGACTTCGTCCAGGAACAGCGTGCCGCCGTCCGCCTGTTCGAACCGGCCGATCCGCTGCTTGTCGGCGCCGGTGAAGGCCCCCTTCTCGTGCCCGAAGAGCTCCGACTCGAGCAGGTTCTCCTGCAGCGCCGCGCAGTTCACCTTCACGAAATTCCGCGATGCCCGAAGCGAGTTGTGGTGCGTGGCGCCGGCGATCAGCTCCTTGCCGGTGCCCGTTTCCCCCCGGACCAGGACCGTCGCGTTGCTCTTCGCGACTTTCCTGACGATGCCCAGCACGGACTGCAGCCCCCCGTTCGCGCCGACGATCCGGTCGAAGTCGTAGATGTCCCCCTGCGTGTGCCGGAGGTACTCCACCTCGTGCTGGAGGCGGCGGTGCTCGATGGCCTTGTTGACCTTGAGCTCCATCTCCTCGATCTCGAACGGCTTCTGCACGTAGTCGAAGGCGCCGATCTTCATCGCCTCCACCGCCGTGTTCACCGAGCCGAATGCCGTCATCAGGATGACGGCCGTGGCCGGGTGCAGCGTCTTGGCGGTCCGCAGGACGTCGAGGCCGTCGCTGCCTCCCATCTTCAGATCGCTGAGCACGACGTCGTACTGCGTGTCCTGCAGTTTCTCGATGGCGACGTTGCCGTTCGCTGCCTCGTCGACATCGTGCTGCGCCTCGGTCAGGGCGCGGACGATGCCGCGGCGGAGAAGGTCGTGGTCGTCGGCTACCAGGATGCGGCCCATGGATGCTCCTCGAAAATCAGCGTCTGCTTGCACGTTTGGCCGTCCGCGCCCGATCCGGGACGGCGGCGGCGGGGTCGAGCCCGAACAGCAGGTGATTGCCCGTCACCGGCAGGGTGACGCGAAACCGCGTGCCCCCGCCGTCGGCAAGCCCCACATCGATTCTTCCGTCATGTGCGTCAACGATCTTCCGCACGATGGCGAGTCCCAGCCCGGAGCCCTGCGGCTTGGTCGTGAAGAACGGGCTGAATATCCGGTCGACGACCTCGAGAGGAATGCCGGGGCCGTTGTCGCTGACATCGACCTGCACCATCGGGCCCTGGGGCTCCCCCCCCGCGGGACCTTCCTCGTTGATCGCCGACGCATGAATGCGCACCTGCCCCTGCGCGCCCAGCGCTTCATAGGCATTCGTCAGGAGGTTCGTGAAAATCTGCCTCAGCTGATGTGTGTCCCCCTGAATCAGCGGCAGGTGATCCGGGCAGTCCACGTCCACGCGCACGTCCCCGCGCGTCACGTGGGCTTCGCTGAGCGAGAGGGCGTCACGGATGGCATCGGCGACCGACACCCGCTCGACCTGCAGCCTGATCGGCCTCACGAAGTCGAGCACCTCGACGACGATGGCGTTGGCCATCTTGGCTTCCTTGATGATGTCGCCAAGGATGGACTGCGCATCGGCCGAATCGGCAAGCTGCCGCTTCAATAATCCCGCCATCACCTCGATGCCGGCCAGCGGGTTCTTCACCTCGTGCGCGATGGCCGCCGCCATCTCGCCGAGGGCCGCGAGCCTGTCGCGCAGCCGCTCCCGTTCCTCGAGCTGCTCGACCCGTGTCAGGTCCTTGAAGAACAGCGTGGCGCCGGTGACCTGTCCGCGGCGATCGCGGACCTGAGACAGGGTATAGCCGATGACCTTGCCGGTGCTCTTCAGGCGGAGCTCGGCGCGGTTGGGCAGGTGAGAGAGCTCGAAGCCGGCTGATACGATCCGGCAGACCTCCTGCTGCTCCTTCAGAACCTCGGTAAAGGGGCGCCCGATGTCTGACGGGCGGGGCTGGAGGCCCAGAATCTGGTATGCCACACGGTTCATGACGGCCACCGTGCCGTCCCGTTCGACCGCCAGCACCCCGTTTCTCAGGCTCCAGACGAGGTCCCGGAAAAAGGAGTCGGGCGCGGGCTCCTCGCCGGCGCGCGCCGTTGCGCGAGGCTTGCGGTCAGGCATGGCGGACTCCGGCTCCAATCCGGAGACTACCTCCGGCCGCGTTAGTGTAGTTGCCCTCGACCGCTGAGCCAAGCTCTACCCCTTCCGTTAAGGAGGATTCCTCATCCGGCACAGGGCAAAGAGGGTGCCGCTCGAAAACGGGCGTAAAGGTAGAGAATTGTGAGGGAAAAAGCAGGTCAGCCATCCGCTCCGGAGGATCGCCGATTACAAAAATTGGATCGGATTACGCTTCTGTGCCCTGCAGCTCTTCCCACTGGCTCATTAAGTTGCCAACCTCCCACATGAGGTTCTGATGCCGCTCGATGATGGGCTTGGCGGTCTGATGGTCTTCGTAGAAGCCTGGCGCGGCCATAGAGGCCTCGAGCCCCTTGATGGCCTCCTCCCGCTCCGCGATGCGCGTCTCGAGATCCTCAATCCGCTTGCGGCGGGTCTCGGCCGCCTTCTGCTCCTTGCGGGACTCCGCTTCCTGGCGCTTGCGCTGCTCGTACGGGATCTGCGGAGGGGGAGCTGCCGCTGCCGGGCTGGCCTGGCGCGGACGACTGGCGGGCGGAGCGCTGTCGCCGTTCCTGCCGGCGTCGCGCACCTTACGGCTCCAGACGAACTCCTCGTAGGTGCCGGGGTACAGGAGCGCCTGCCCGTCACCTATTTCCAGGATTTTCGTGGCAAGTCTGTCGACGAAGTAGCGGTCGTGTGAGACGAAGATGAGGGTGCCGCCAAAGTCCTCGAGGGCCTCGAGCAGCACGTCCTTGGAGTCGAGATCGAGGTGGTTGGTCGGCTCGTCGAGCAGCAGGGTGTTCGAAGGGCGCAGCAGCATCCTCGCGACGGCGAGCCGCGTGCGCTCCCCACCCGACAGCACCCGCACCGGCTTGTCCACGTCGTCGCCGGAAAACAGGAAGCCTCCCAGGATGTTGCGAATCTGCGGAACCATGTGGATGGGCGCATCGCCGGCGAGGGTCTGATAGACGTTGAGCGAGGGATCCAGGCGCGTGGCTTCGTCCTGCGCGAAGTACTGCATCACGACCTGGTGCCCTTCCGTGCGGGTCCCTGAATCCGGCGCCTCGACCCCCGACAGCAGCCGCATGAGCGTCGACTTGCCCGCCCCGTTGGGCCCCACCAGCGCCGTCCTGTCGCCGCGTTCGATGTGCAGGCTGACCCCGTTCAGGACGGCCCTGCTCCCGTAGGTCTTGCGCACGCCCCTCAGGTCCAGCACCGTGCGTCCGCTCTTCGCGCAGGCGGGAAAGGAGAAGTGCACGCGCTTGCGCTCGGGGGGGATCTCGAGCGGCACGATTTTGTCGAGCATCTTGATCCGGCTCTGCACCTGCGCCGCCTTGGTCGCCTGGTACCGGAACCGGTTGATGAACACCTGCATCCGCGCGATCTCGTCGTCCTGCTCCTTCTTCTGCTGCCGGAGCCGCTCCATGCGCACTTCCCGCTCTTCGAGGTAACGGGAGTAGTTGCCCACGTAATCGGTCAGCGTGCGCAGCCCGATCTCGGTGATGCGCGTGACGACGGCGTCGAGGAAGTAACGGTCGTGGGAGACGAGGATTACGGCGTGAGGATAGGAGGAGAGGTAGTCCTCCAGCCAGTTCCGTGCGTCGAGGTCCAGATGGTTGGTCGGCTCGTCGAGCAGGAGCAGGCCAGGCCGTCCGAGGAGCAGCTTGGCGAGGGCGATACGCATCTGCCAGCCGCCCGAGAAGGTCTCGCTCGGGTTGTCCATGTCGGCCGCGGAGAACCCGAGCCCCCGCAGCACCGTGGTGATCTTGAGGTCGATGCTGTAGCCCTCGAGACGCCGGAATTCTTCCTGGAGCTCGCTGTACCGGGTCAGCATCTCCATGTGCCCGGCCTCGTCGCCGTTGTCGTCGGCGAGCCGGTCCTCGAGGGAGGCGATCTCCGCCCGCATGTCGAGCAGGGGCTTGAACGCGAGCCCCGCTTCCTCGGCGAGCGTGCGCCCGGTGTGGCTCAGCCCGTCCTGGGGCAGGTAGCCAATCGTCAGCCCCGACGGTTTGGTGACGAGGCCGCTATCGGGCTCTTCGAGCCCGGCCATCATCTTCAGCAGCGTCGTCTTTCCGGCGCCGTTCGGGCCGCTCAGGCCCACACGATCGCCGTCGTCTATCTGCCAGCTCACCGCGTCGAGGAGCACGCGGCCGCCGAACGATTTGGAGAGTGCTGCAAGCTGAATCACGGCGTCGGATCGCCCCGGGGAGGGCTGTACGGAGGCGTAGAACGTTCTATTTTAACACGCGGCTACTCGCCCAGCGCCTTGGCGGCGGCGGCAAGAACGCGTGGTACGCGAAAGGGCTTGGTGAGGTACCCCGAGACGCCCAGATTGACCGCCTCGATGGCGCTTGCCTCGCTGGAGAACCCGGTGATGATGATGACCGATACATCAGGCTTCAGGCGGCGGGCCTCCTTGATGACCGTCAGGCCATCGACCCCGGGCATCTTGAGGTCGGTGATCAGCAGGTCGTACGGAATGATCCGCAGGCGATCGACGGCCGCGCGGCCGTCAGCGACGAGGTCCACGTCGTAATCCGCGAGTGCCAGCGTCCGCCCGAGCAGTTCCCGGATGCTCGCCTCGTCGTCCACCACCAGCACACGCGGCCGGCCGGCCGCCAGGGAGGCCGCGCGGGCCGCGTAGGGAACCGGCCGGGCGTTGCGAGGCCGCTGGCTCTCGAGCCAGGCATCGATGTCGCGCTTCCGGAACCGCCACTGGCGTCCCACCCGCACCGCCGGGATCTTCCCCGCCTTGATCAACCGGTAGACGGTCCGCAGGTTGACCTGGAGATACTCCAGTACCTCCTCCGTCGTCAGGAAGCCTTCCTCCATGAGAATCGAGGGTACTCTACCAGACAGATCGAGCGATCCCCCCTCGTCCGAAGAGGTAGCAGGGCAGGGGGGCGGAATGGTGGGGCATTCGGGGCAGGGCGGATTGGCGGGTAGAATCCCCCGGCCGTCGGCCCGGCGGCGGCGTCTAAACCACCAACGGCAGCGCACGAGCGCCGCGGCCTGCCGTTTCCCAGGCCGGCGACCGCTCAGATGGCGTCAACAGACGAGGAACTGGTCTCCCGCTCGATGGGCGGCGATCTCGACAGCTTCAACCAGCTGGTGCTCCGCTGGGAACGGCCGATTTACGCCCTGGCGTACCGGATCATCGGCCGCGAGGAAGACGCACGCGACGTCGCTCAGGAAACCTTCCTCCGCGCCTTCCGCGCGCTCAGCGGGTTCAAAGGACAGGCGAAGTTCTCCTCCTGGCTCTATCGGATCACCCTCAATCTCTGCCGGGACTGGATCCGCCGCGAGCGGCGCGCTCCGGTCTCGCAGCCCCCCGAGGGGCTCGATATCATCGAGATGGCCACGGAGGCGGAGCCGGGGGAGAGTATCGAAGACCTCGTGGCCCGGCGGGAACTCGGTCGTGCGGTGGCCCGGGCCATGGCGCTGCTGCCGGAAGAGCAACGGACGGCAATCGTGCTCAAGGAGTACCACGGGCTGACCTTCCAGGAAATTGCCGACCTGCTCGATTGTCCCTTGAGCACGGTAAAGACCCGGCTGTATCAAGGGCTCGGTGTGCTCCGCCGGCACCTGACACAGGCGGGCGTGAAGAGTATTTTTGGCAAGGCGGATCGACCATGTGCAACCAGGAACTTCTGATCGGATACATCTACGGCGAGTTGTCCCCATCCGAACGGGCGGCGTTCGAGGCACACGTCAGCACGTGTGCGGCGTGCAGCCAGGAGGTGGAGACGCTTCAGGAAGCGCGGCAGCATCTCGCCTGCTGGGCCCCCCCGGAGCCCGCGCTGGACTTTACGGTGGTTCGGGGCGGCCGCACGGCCACGGCCACGGCCCCGCCGCGCCGCCTGGCGTTCGTGCCCGCGTGGGGGCTTGCCGCTGCGGCATCGTTGCTGGTGCTGGCCGGAGCGGCTGCCATCAGCAACGTGGAGATGCGCTACGGGCCTGACGGGCTGGTCGTGCGGACCGGATGGGCAGAGCGCGGCGCCCCGGCTTTCTCGCCGGCGCCATCGTCAGATCGGGTAATGGCCTCCCCGCAGGCTCAGGAGCCTTCAGAACCGCTGATGCCGGCCGGCTCTTCCGAAGACCTGAAGGCGGAGCTCGTGGCGCTCCGGGCGCGGCTCGAGACGCTCGAAGGGGCTGCTGCCGGGAGCGGGACGATGCAGGCTTCGGATACGGCGCTGCTGGATCGGCGGCTCGCGGCGGTTTCGGCGAACCTGCAGAAGCTGATGGCCGAGAGCGAGAAGCGGCAGCGCAGCGAGGTCGCCCTGCAGGTGGCCGAGGTCTGGAAAGACTTCAACGCCGTGCGTGCGAGCGACATCGCCAGGGTCCAGCAGACCGTAGGCCGTCAGCAGGTCATCACCAACTCACAGCTGAAACAGCAGCGTGAATCGATCGAGTCGCTTGGCACGCTGTATCGGGTATCACTGCAGAAATAAATCGGGGCGCCCGGAGGCGCTCACGACGAACGCGAAGAGGGTGTGAACACCGTGAAGATCGCAACCACCACCATACTGGCCGTCGCGCTGGCCATCCCTGCCTCCGTTGCGGCACAGGGTCCGGCGCCGGCGGCACCCGAGGCCCGGCGGGCCGCCATCCGGATGATGGAGGCCGTCCTGTCACGGGCGGTCGTCACGGGCGCCGAGCGCCTGGCGGCCGAGCTCGCCAACGGTAATCCGAACGTGTCTTTCTTTACGGGGCAGGCGCGGGCGCGGGGCTTCGTTCTTGATGGCTACGGCGTGTTCTTCCATGTCGAGATCCCCGAGATGCAGCAGAGCCTCGTGATGTCGGTCGCAACGCTCGAGCGTGATCTCGCGATTGCGAACGCCCTCGACTCACTGCAGCAGCTGGCCGAGTCGGTACCCCAGGGCCCGAACAAGCTGCAGGCGGAGCACGCCTTCCGCCGGTTGCAGCTTCTCGTCGGGCCGCTTCCGCAGGCGGACGAGGCTGTTGCCGGGCCTGCCCCTCCTGGCAGGGTCCGCAGCGCGGAGGCGCCGGCTGCCGGAGCGCGTCCGGGTGCGGCGGGCGAATCGGTGATGTCGCTGGTCATGCGCGATCCCACGGCGGCGTATCGCCAGGCGATCACGTCCGCGCTCGTGGACGCCATGCTGGAACACAGCCGGGGGGTGGCCATCCGCCCGGACGAGTGGCTGAGCGTGGCCGCGCATCGTGGAGACAACCCGCTCTCCCCGAATGAGATCGTCACCTCGTCCACGCTGGTTCTTCGGATTAAGGGCAGTGATCTCGCCCTGTACGAAGCGGATCGGACGCGCAAGGAGGAGATCCGCGGGCGCGTCGAGGTGCGCGAGTTCTGAGCTACAATCCCCCGATGTCCGCGCGCCAGTTCATCGGCTCCTCCTGCGTCGTGGCGGTCCTGGCAGCACTCTCCGCCTGCACATCCGTCGATGTGAAGGAAGCGGTTGCGCTTGCCGATATCACCAGCGGCTGGTTCGATGCCGGCATCGTCGACGGCAAGAACAAGATCGTGGCCTCCGTCTCGTTCCGGCTGCGCAAGCTGCCTGAGGCGGATCTCGATGGCGTTGCCCTCAACGTGATTTTTCGCCATCCGCCGGCTGAGGGAGAGGACACGGAAGCGGAGTGGGACGAGGTGTACGTCCAGAACGCGGAGTTCCGTGAAGGGGACGAGACACAGATGCTCGTGCTGCGGACGGAGAAGGGCTACACCGGCGAGCCTCCCCAGTCCCGGCTGGATCTGCTCCAGCACAGTCAGTTCCGGGACCTGCGGGCCCGCGTCTTCGCCAGGTACGGTTCGACCCAGTGGGTCGAGATCGGTACGATAGACGTCGAGCGCCAGCTCCTCACCCGGTAACTCACCGGGCACCAGGCGGCCGCTGTCGGAGGGCCTGACCTATACTCTTCAGGCCCCCATGACGCCAACCCCAACCCCGTCTGACAGACTCCCTCCGAAGGCCCCCCCCACGCTCGGCCTCTTCTCGCTGGTCTGCCTCATCATCGCCAGCATGGTGGGCGCGGGCATCTTCACGACCTCCGGGTTTGCGCTCAGCGATCTTGGATCCGCGAATCGCGTGATGGCCGCATGGGCGATCGGGGGGCTCATCGCCCTGTGCGGCGCGCTCAGCTACGGCGGGCTCGTGCGGCACATGACTGAATCGGGTGGGGAGTACCTGTTCCTCTCCCGCGCCATTCACCCGGTGGCGGGATTCATCGCAGGGTGGGTGTCGCTGCTGGCAGGTTTCACCGGCGCCATTGCCTTCGCGGCCCGCACCTTCGAGACTTATGCGTTCCCGACACGGCCCGACTGGCTGCCGAGCGGTCTGGCGGCGTCTGCCCTCGTCGCTCTGGCGGCGGGGCTCCACGGCGTCCGTGTCCAGGCGGGCGCTGTTTCCCAGAACGTGGCGGTCGTCCTGAAGCTCGTGCTGATCGCCGGGTTCCTGCTCTTTGCCGGCGTCGTTGCCATGAGGGAAGGGGCGGCGCCGCTGACCTCGGCGGTGAACCCGTTCTCGCTGACAGCCTTCGCGGGCTCCCTCGTCTGGATCTCTCTCAGTTATTCAGGGTTCAACGCGGCGGTGTACGTGGCCGGAGAGGCCAAGGATGCTCAGCGCAACGCGCCTCGCGCTCTCTGGATCGGAACGCTCGTCGTGACGGTGCTCTACCTGGCGCTCAACGCGGCCTTCGTCTACCTGCCCCCCTTCGAAGCAGTGGCCGGGAGAGAAGATGTGGCGGCCGCTGCGGCCCAGGCGATTGGCGGGCAGGCCGGCGCGTTCTCGATCCGCTTCATCATCGTGGTTGCCCTCACGACCTCCGTCTTTTCACTCGTGATGGCTGGCCCGCGCGTGTACGCCCGGATGGCTGACGACGGTGTCTTTCCGGCATTCTTCCGGTTCGGCGGTGGGGGCGCTCCCACCTCGGCGATCCTCGGACAGGCCGCACTGGCAATTGCGGTCATCGTGATCTCGGACCTGCGCGGCTTGCTGTCGTATCTGGGCTTCACCTTGTCGATGAGCGCGGCGCTCTCGGTCGCGTCGCTCTTCGTCCTCGCAAGGTATGAGGGCCGTCAGGCGGTGTCGGTGTGGGGCTATCCCTTCACGCCGCTCTTCTACGTGCTCGTGACACTCGGGCTGGCCGGTATGGCCGGATGGCGGGAGCCGATGCAGTTGCTGGCAGCCGTCGTGACGATCGTCAGCGGGTCTGTCGTCTACTACGCGTTCGGGCTGCACAAGCGCCACGTCCATCGCCCATCGCCCCCTCCCGTAAGGAAGGGCTAGTCCCTCGCTCCTTCTACTGAATCCGCTTCAGATCGCCCCTGTAGGTGACCGTCTCGCCTGGCGTGATGAGGACGTCGAGTTCCGCCGGCTCGTGCCCTTCGGCCTTGATCTCGATCCGGCGTCCGCCGGCTTCGAGCGCGAGCTTCTGGAA
>JACCXG010000041.1 GCA_013697225.1 Acidobacteriota bacterium | reverse complement strand
TCCTGCAGCAGATAGCTCGTCAGCACGCCTCCGGCCACCACCCACAGGCAGCAGCATGCGTTCAGCGCGCTGACGAAGGGCAGTGCCGACAGCACGCCGATGAACAATCCACCCCAGAACGCCGGCTGCAGTTTGGACGACATCAGTCGTAATACTCGAGTCCGAGGTGAGTAATGAGCTCTTCACCCTGCAGGTGGCGGAGGGTGTTCTTCAACTTCATGAGCTGGATGAACAGGTCGTGCTCCGGATACAGCCCCGGGGCGTGCATGGGGCTCTTGAAGTAGAACGAGAGCCATTCCTGAATCCCCCCCATGCCGGCGCGCTTCGCCAGATCCAGGAACAACGCGACATCGAGCACGATAGGCGCCGCCAGGATGCTGTCGCGACAGAGAAAGTTGATCTTCAGCTGCATGGGATACCCGAGCCAGCCGAAGATGTCGATGTTGTCCCAACCCTCCTTGTTGTCGCCACGCGGAGGGTAGTAATTGATGCGGACCACGTGGCAGAGCTTCCCGTAAAGTTCCGGGTAGAGATTCGGCTGCAGGATGTAGTCGAGCACCGACTTCTTGCTCTCCTCCTTCGTCTTGAAGGATTCCGGATCGTCGAGCACCTCACCATCACGATTCCCCAGGATGTTGGTGGAATACCACCCTTCGACCCCGAGCAGCCGCGCCTTGATGCCGGGCGCGACGAGCGTCTTCATCCAGGTCTGGCCGGTCTTCAGGTCCTTCCCCGCGACGGGTGAACCCGTCTGCTGCGCGAGCTGCAGCAGGGCGGGAACGTCTGCACTCAGATTCGGCGCGGCGTTCGCGTAAGGGATCCCCTCCTTCAGGGCCGCGTAGGCGTAGATCATGCTCGACGGGATCCCCGGATCGTTCGCCTCGAGGCCCCGTTCGAACGCCTCGATGCTCGCGTGGGCCTCCGACTCGGTCAGGTAGATTTCCGTACTCCCGCACCAGATGAGCACAAGCCTGTCGAGCTGGTGCTGCTCCTTGAATCGCCGTATGTCATCCCGCAGCGCCTCGGCCAGCACCCGCTTGCTCCCTCCGGTCTTCACGTTGGGTCCGTCCAGGCGCTTGACGTAGCGCCGGTCGAACACCGCGGACATGGGCGTAATGGCCTCGAGCTCCGGGCGAATCTGCTCCAGCAGTTCGCCGTCCAGCACGCCGGCTGTTTTCGCCGCCTCGTAGCAGTTGTCCTCGAAGATGTCCCACCCGCCGAACACCACGTCGTCCAGCGCGGCGAGGGGAACGAAGTCCTTGATCTGCGGGGAACGCCCCTCGGTGCGCTTGCCGAGCCGCACGGTTCCCATCTGTGTCAACGATCCGATCGGTCTGCCAAGCCCGCGGCGTACCGCCAGCACGCCGGCAATCGTCGTCGTGCTGACCGCGCCCATACCAACGAGCAGAATGCCGAGCTTGCCTGTCGCGTCCGCAATTTTTGAGGATTTCTTCACAACCGGGCACTATATCATCGGAAAAACGGCGACTCTTCGCCGAACGCCCATCCTTTTTCCTGGTGCCGCATGCCCTGGTTTCGCAAATCCTCGCTCGAACCGCTTGCCGTCTCGATGTCGGGCATCAAGCTTGGCGATCGCCTGCTGGTCATCGGGTGCGACGACACCGCGCTCATCGCCGCACTCGCGGGGAAGGCGGGCCTGACCGGGCGGGCCTGCATGGTGTGCGCCTCGGCTGAGCAGCGGATCCGTGCGGCCAAGGTGGTTGAAGGGGACGGAGCCCTCGTCGAAAGCTTCGACGCTTTGCCTACGAGGCTGCCGTTCGAGGAAGACTCGTTCGACGTGGCGGTCATCCGTAACCTGCTGCCCTCGCTCGACCCGGGCTCCCGGTCCGTCACCGTTGCGGAGGTTCGCCGCGTCATCCGTCCGGGAGGACGCTGCATCGTGATCGACGATGCGCCGCGGGGAGGAATTGCGAGGCTGATCGGAGGCGGACGGGGGGACGCGGGCTATGGCCAGTACGTGCAGGCCGGAGGCGGCGCCGGCCTGCTCCAGGGGGCTGGCTTCCGTGGGGTCAGGACCCTGGCAGAGCGGGAGGCGCTGGTGTTCGTGGAAGGGGTCAAGGCTGTCCTTTCCTGAGCACACGGGCCGAATCCGGGACACGTTCGGCACCTTTCCACACGTATTCCGAGACAGTACGCGACGGCAGATTTCTTGCGCTTCAAGGGTCTGCCGAAGAGACAGATGCGCCCTGACGATCCCGAGGAGCCGGAGGTCTTTACGATCTCCGAGATTGCCCGCGCCGCCGGAGTGACACCTTCCGACGTGCGGTGGACGCTCGAGCTCGATCGAACTCCCACGCTCCAGAGAACCTTCGTGCCTTTTGAGGCAGCGGTGTCGATGGTGCACCGGCTGCGGACCGGGAGCCCGGCGGCGGGTGGAGAGCGTCCGCTGTTTGCTCCTCTCAGGCCGGCCGGGGAGCGGACTGGCGTACCGCTGCTGGCGTCAGGAGCGCTCCATGCCGCATTCGTGGCAATCGTTCTGGTGGTCACCGGGCTCGGCGTCGTCAGTGCCCCGGCAGAAAGTCGCACACGTGAGTCCCCCAGGCTCGTGTTCATTGCCACCCCGGGGCCGGGGGGAGGCGGAGGCGGCGGCGGGCTCCGGAATCCCCTTCCGCCATCCCCGGCAGAGCTGAAGGGCCGCAGCCCGTTGCGAAGCCCGGTCACCGCAGCGCGGAGGGTTGAGCCGGCGCCTGAGAAGGCACCGTCTCCTGCGCCCCCGCCGGCACCGCCTGTGACCGCGCCGGTCGCCAGCATCCCCGCAGATGAGGAAGATCGGGCCGGAGTGGTGGAAGACACCCGGACCGTTCAGGCGAGCAATGGACCCGGCTCTGAAGGCGGGGCGGGAAGCGGGTCAGGCGTAGGAGCAGGGGAGGGAGATGGGACTGGAATCGGGCCGGGCTCGATTGCGGGAACCGGGGGAGGCCCGTACCGCCCCGGCTCCGGCATCACGCCCCCGGCTCTGGACCGCGAGGTAAAGCCCTCGTACACCGAAGAAGCAAGGCGGCGCGGCGTGGAAGGGGACGTGGTCATGGAAGTGGTCGTGCGGGCGGACGGCAGCGTCGGCGCCATGCGGGTGATCCACGGCCTGGGCGCCGGCCTGGACGGACGCGCGATCGAGGCGGTGCGGCAGTGGCGGTTCTCACCAGCCCGCCGGTACGGCACGCCGGTCGACGTCCTCGTCGAGATCGCAGTGGAGTTCAGGCTCCGTTGAGGTAGTCGAAAATTCTATGGATGTGATGCTGGTCAGCGTTGCCATCGCTTCGATCGTCCTCGCGTGTGCGATGGGAGCCGTCCTGTTCAAGGTCCTGAAAGAAGAACGGCGGCGTTCGGATGCGCGCGTGGCTCTGCTGGCTATGGCCGCCGGGCACGGGCCCCTCGTAGACGACGGGCCCGGGTGGGGCCGTCGAGCGGCCGTACTGGGAGGGGTGGTCCTGCTGGTCTCGATTGCCGGTTATGCCCTGCTGTCCCGTAACCCTGGAAGCGCGCGTCCCGCGCCGGCGCCGGCGGCACTCGAGCTCCTTGCGCTGAAGCACGTGCAGAGCCAGGACGGACTCGACATCTCCGGCGTTGTCCGCAATCCCGAGGGGGGGCGGCCCCTTGCGGGAACGGTGGTCACCGCGGCACTGTTTGGCGCCGACGGCCGCCTGCTGGCAGTGGGCCGCTCCGGGATCGCATCAGCCGGCTTTGCGCCGGGCGGCGAGTCGCCGTTCGTGATAAAGGTTCCGGTAGCGGGGGTTGCCAGCAGATTTCGCGTCAGCTTTCGCGGGGCCGATGGCACCGTGATCGCCCACGTGGACCGGCGCCCTGACGCGGCAGCGGCGAGCAATACCACTGTGTCGGGGGGCGATCCATGGGTCCGTTGAAGTACACGCTCTGTGCAGCCATCGCCGCCGTGGCATTCGTCACGGCCTCGGCGCAGGAGCCGCAGGAAGGAGAGACGCAGTCGTTCCGCTTCCGCTCCGGCGTGGAACTAATCAATGTGACCGCCACGGTCAGCGATGGCAACGGCCGCTTCGTGTCCGGCCTGACCCAGGATGACTTCCGTGTCTTCGAAGACGATCAGGAACGCCCGATCACGCACTTCACCGCTGAACGCGTACCGGTCAGCCTCGGGATCGTGCTCGACACGAGCGGGAGCATGGAGGGGGAGAAGATGGTTGCCGCGCGTCAGGCGCTGCTCCGCTTTCTCTTCGAACTGCTCGGTCCGGAAGACGAGGTGTTCCTCTATCGCTTCGACAGCCGCCCCGTGAGGCTCCACGGCTGGACGACGGATCGCGATCGGATCGCATCCGAGATCCGGCGCATCCAGCCCCGGGGTGCCACGACGCTGTACGACGCCGTCTCCGAAGCCGTTCCGATGGCCGCCACCGGACGTCACCGCAAGAAGGCCATCCTGATCATCTCGGATGGGAATGATACGAGCAGCTACACGCGCGTCAGTGAGCTGAAGAAGATCATTCGCGAATCCGAGGTGCTCGTCTACGCCATCGGCATCGACACGATGGTATATGGCAACTCGCGCCCGAGTCGCCCTCCGACATTCGCGCCGTTTTCATTCGAGGAGCAGCGGCGCCCCGGCCCGCTGCCGTTCCCGATTCCGGGCGGACCGCAGCCGCGCCCGGTGCCTGGCGGCCCGCGCATGCCGCCGCGCTACCCGCCGACCGGACCGGCGCGTCCGCCGATGGGTTCCCGCGGCGATGACCCGGTGAACGTGGGAGTTCTCCGTGAGATCACCGACGACACGGGGGGCAGGACGGAAATCATCAGGCAGGCCCGCGACCTCGATCCCGCCACGACGGGCATTGCCGACGAGTTGAGCAAGCAGTACTTCCTCGGATATCCAGCCGGCAGTGAAAAGGACGGGCGCTGGCACACGATTCGGGTCGAAGTCTCCAACAGGAACTACATCGTTCGCGCGCGGCGCGGCTACGTCGCAACGCCCTGAGCACACCGCTCGATCACGCTTGCCGCGCCGTGGCACAGTCGCACCCCGCGGTATCATCGCGGCGTGCAGATGTACGCCGCGGCGATAGGATTCAGCGTTCTTGGAAGTGTGGGCGGGCTGCTCACGGCCTCCACATTCATGCTGCTCGGCGACGCCGTGAGGATACGACTCATCCCATGGCTGATCAGCTACGCAGTGGGCACGCTGCTCGGTGTCGCGCTGCTCGCCCTGTTGCCCGAGGCGCTCGACACACTTCCGCCGGAGTCCGCGCTGGCCACGCTCCTTGGCGGCGTGCTCTCGTTCTTTCTGCTTGAAAAGCTCGTCATCTGGCGGCACTGTCACGACGGCCACGAATGCGAAGTGCACACGAGCAGTGCCGCGTCGCTGGTGATCGTCGGCGACGCCTTCCACACCTTCGTCGACGGGGCGGTGATTGCAGCCGCGGTGGTCACGTCGATTCCACTCGGGTTGACAACGGCCATTGCCGTCGCGGCCCACGAGATCCCCCAGGAGGTGGGTGATGTGGCCATCCTGCTGCGCGCCGGCTACTCGAAGACACAAGCGCTCATGCTGAACCTGTTGTCCGCCGGCGGCGGCGTGCTCGGCGCGCTGGCCATGCTGTGGGCGTCGAAATTCCTGCCGAACGCGCTCCCGTTCGTCCTGAGCTTCGCAGCGGGCAGCTTCCTCTATGTCGCGATGTCCGATCTGATTCCCGATCTGCACCGCGGCGGACTCAAGGTCGGCCCCCTCAAGCAGCTCCTGCTCATCGGCGCGGGCATCTTCACGATCGTCCTCCTCTAAGGGCCGGGTGTCCTCAGTGAGGGCGCCGACACGACCAGAACTCGCTGTTTCACCAGGTATCCCGTCATTCAGCCTCTCAGGCCTGGCACCGCCTTTGCGGATGTCAGTCACGTACGGATCGGCTGCCTGCGCCGTCCGGGAGAAGAGGCCATGAAAGTTCGACTGGCGGCCGCATGCCTTGCCGCCCTGCTGGTGCTCCCGGGCGCGGCCCGCGTGCAGGAGGTTCCCGACGACGTGCTCGCAGGGGCCATCGCCGCCACCCTGCGCAACGATCTCCGCCTCACCATTTTCGACCAGGTGAACGGGCATGTGGACGGGGCAACGGTCGTGCTGACCGGCAAGGTCACGTCCCCGGAAAAGCGGCTGGAGATTCAACAGCGGGTGGCGACCCTCGCAGGGGTCGCGGGGATCCGGAACCACGTGACGGTCCTTCCCACGTCACGCTTCGACGACGACCTTCGGTACCGCATCTCGCGCGCGATCTACGGCCACCCCTCGTTCTGGACGTACGCGGCGATGCCCCATCCCCCGATTCACATCATCGTCGAGAACGGACACGTCACGTTGACCGGCATCGTCAACAGCCGTGTCGAACGTGCCATGGCACGGTCACTGGCGAGCGGATACGGGGAGTTCTCGATCGTCAACGAGCTGCGGACCAATCAGGAGTGAACCTCCTCATCCCTCCCCCGCCGCATCGTCCACCAGATGATGGTGATGAGGGTGAGGACCGCGGCTGAAAACGCCCCTGCGAAGACCCAGAGCGTGAAGTAGAGAATCGACTGGTTCTCCATCCGCACGGCGATGGTCACCGGCTGGCCCGCAAGCCTGTCGGAGAGGTGTTGCTCCCAGG
Organism: Acidobacteriota bacterium; assembly: GCA_013697225.1. Lineage (GTDB taxonomy): Bacteria > Acidobacteriota > Vicinamibacteria > Vicinamibacterales > 2-12-FULL-66-21 > JACCXG01. The sequence goes on along the minus strand of JACCXG010000041.1, from coordinate 3,927 downwards.
CCAGGATGTTGCCGCGTCCGATCCCTGTCGGCTCGTCGGTGTCGATGTCTCGCGCGTTGTGCTCCAGGATCCGGCTTGGAAAGTGGACCCGGAAGGCGACGAGCTCCCCGCCCGTCCAGCCGACGTTCTCGAGCGTGCCCGGACGGAGGGCGGAGTCCCCGACGGACTGCCGGAACATCATCTCTCTCCCCTCCTCGTACAGCTCGTAGCGGGCCCACGACAGCGGAGGGGCCTCATGAAGGCGGCGGAGGTCGTGCACTTGCAGGTTCACCTGAACGAACGGGCGGCCGCGGCGCGACCAGGGCCGCGGCACGCTCGACACACGTGTCACCGGCGACTCGTAGGCGGCGCGTACCTGCTCGCGATCGACGGTCGTGCTCGAAGGGTCCAGCGGCAGCCCTCTAAGGGCTACCAGTGCAGCAATCGACGCATTGATCCTGAGGGTGGCCGTTCCGTCGAGCGCGACGGTGAGATCCTCTTCGTACTCGTACTGCCTGCCGAAGACATCACTGCTGCGGAACCAGAGCCCGACGGCCGCGAGCACGAGGAGGGAGGCCGCCGTCACCCACCTCGCGCGCCACCTTCCGGGACGCTGCGCGGGAGCGGCTGAGGCCATTCCCCGAATGATATACTGCCGTCGTCCTCGCGCCTTCCCCCGCCGACACGATGTCCACCTCCGAGCGTTTGTTCCTGATCGACGGCAGTTCGCAGATGTACCGCGCATACCACGCGATGCGTGGCGCGGGGCTGAGCGGGCCGGGGGGAAAGACCACGCACGCCGTCTACATCTTCGTGACGATGCTGCGGAAGCTGATTCAGGATCACCACCCTCAATACATCGCCGCCTCGTTCGACCTTGCCGGCCCCACGTTCCGGGACGAGATCGTCACCGACTACAAGGCGAACCGCGCGCCGATGCCGCCCGATCTGGCCGAGCAGATCCCCTGGGTGCACGAGGCCTGTGAAGCCCTGGGCGTGCCGATCATCACCTCCCGGCGTTTCGAGGCCGACGACGTGATCGGCACGCTGACGATGAAGGCTGCCGCCGCAGGGTTCGAGGTGGCCATTGTCACAGGGGACAAGGATTTCTTCCAGCTCGTGCAGGACGGCATCACCGTGTACAACCCGCGGGATGACGGCACGTGGTACGACGCGGACGGCGTGCGGGAGAAGTTCGGCGTCCTGCCTTCACAGGTGGTCGACGTCCTCGCTCTGATGGGAGATTCGATCGACAACATCAAGGGGGTGCCCGGCGTCGGCGAGAAGGGGGCACGCGAGCTCATCGCGCGGTACGGGTCGCTCGAAGCGCTTCTCGAGCATGCGAGCGAGGTGCCGAACAAGCGTTACCGCGAGGGGCTCCTGGGGCACGCCGAGGATGCGCGGCAAAGCAGGGAACTGGCGCGCATACGGACGGACGTGCCGGTCGAGTTCGAGCCGGAGGCGTTGCGCTACCGCGGCCCCACGCGCGACCGCTGCTTCGAGCTGTTCACCCGTCTCGGATTCCGTTCCCTCGTGATGGAGTTCGCGCCGACTGCCGACACGATCGGAAAGGACTACGCGGTCGTGAACTCCCTGGAGGGAGTACGGGCCCTCGTGCGCGAGCTGCGCGAGGCGGGACGGATCGGTCTGCGGATCCTGCCTGATGCGCCGGCTGCCATGCGTGCGGGCATTGTCGGGCTCTCGTTCGCTCCGGCGGCACGGCGGGCGCGTTACGTTCCGCTGGCCTCACCAGGCCGGGCCGAAGCCAAAGGGCTGTTCGAGTCCGGTGGGGAGAGCGGCGCGCCAGCAGGCCTCCCGGCAGGCGAGGTGCTTGCGGCCTTGAAGGACGTGCTCGAAGACAGTGCCGTGTCAAAGGTCGGCCACGACCTGAAGTTCGACACGCTTCTGCTGGCACGGCACGGCATCACGCTGCGGGGACTCGCGACCGACACGATGCTGGCAAGCTACCTGCTCGACGCCACACGTTCCTCTCATCCGCTCGAGGAGCTGGCGCTGGAGCATGCCGGCTACAAGGCGTTGAGGGAAGAGGACGTGTGCGGCCGTGGCGCGAAGGCCATCGCGTTTGCCTCAATTCCACTGCCGGCCGCGCTGGACTACGCGGGAGAACGTGCCGACCTGGCCCTGCAGCTCGATGGCGTTCTCCGGGCGCTGCTCGACAAGGAAGAATTGTCTTCACTCTACGAAGACATGGAAATGCCGCTCGTCCCGGTGCTCGTCGACATCGAGCGGGCCGGAATCCTGATCGACGGGCCGGCCTTGTCAGCACAGGCGCGGCACATCGAGCAGGAGCTCGCGGCACGGAGCACGCAGATCTTCGAGATGGCGGGCGAGGAGTTCAACATCAATTCTCCGCCACAGCTCTCGCGGATCCTCTTCGACAAGCTGCAGCTGCCGACGCTCAAGCGGAACGTCAAGACCAGGACGGCGTCAACGGCAGTCGAGGTGCTCGAAGAGCTGGCGCTCGCTCACGACATGCCGCGGCTGATCCTGGAATGGCGTGCCCTGCAGAAGCTGAAGGGCACCTATATCGACGCGCTGCCGCAGCTGGTGCACCCTGAGACGGGGCGCGTGCACACCTGCTTCAACCAGGCGGTGGCGGCCACGGGGCGCCTGAGCAGCAGCGACCCGAACCTGCAGAACATCCCAATCCGGACGCCCCTCGGCCGCGAGATCCGCAGCGCGTTCATCGCCGAGCCCGGACACGTGCTGATCTCGGCCGACTACTCCCAGATCGAGCTCCGTGTGCTCGCGCACCTCTCCGGGGACGAGGCGCTCATCGATGCGTTCAGGCGAGGGGAGGACATCCACGACAGGACCGCCGGGAAGGTATTTGGCGAGGCAAGCGGCCTGGGCGAGCACGAGCTGCGCCGCCGGGCCAAGATCATCAACTACGCCCTGCTATATGGCAAGACGGCGTTTACGCTGGCAAAGGACATCGGGGTCACCCAGCACGTGGCCCAGGAGTTCATCGACGCCTACTTCGCGGGCTTTCCCGCTGTACGGGCGTTCATCGAGACTCTGCTTGAAACCGCACGCCGGACCGGGGTCGTGAAGACGATGTTCGGGAGGCGACGGCTGGTGCCGGAGCTCACGAGCCGGAACGGACAGATCCGGTCCGCTGCCGAACGGGTGGCGGTGAACATGCCCATTCAGGGCACCGCTGCCGACATCCTGAAGCGGGCGATGATCGACGTGCACCGGGAGCTGGCGGGCAGCCGCACGCAGGCGCGCATGATTCTGACGGTGCACGACGAACTGCTCTTCGAAGCCCCCCGTGAAACTGCCGAGGAGACTGCGGCGCTCGTGCGGGCCCGGATGGAAGGAGCGGTGGCGCTCACCGTCCCCCTGACGGTGGACGTGGGCATCGGTCAGAACTGGAGAGAGGCGAAAGGCTGACGGGCTGCCTGCGGCCGGGTCTGCTATCGCGACCAGGCCCCCTTGAGGGCTTCCCACTCGGCCAGCATGCTCGTGCTCACCGCTTTCGAGTCCGTGGGCTGCAAGAGCGCCGCGCGCTCCGGGATGATTCCCTGCACGATCAGCCGATCCAGATCGGCGCGTAGCGCCGCGCCGCGATCGCGCCCGAGGAGTGCGGTGATCCAGCCGGCCCTCGCCGCGTGCCAGGCGCGCTCGAGATCACCTGTTCCGCGCAGCGCCGCAGAAAGCCAGTAGGCAGCCGGCGCCGACCCCGGGTCCTCGGCCAGTTCCTTCTCCATACGGGAAACGATCCTGGCGTAGATCCCCCCGCGAATCTCACGCGGGCGCGAGAGCGCCAGACGATCCAGGGCAGTGGCCCACCAGTCCAGCACGCGTTCATGCGCTTCGGGCCCGAGCCTGAGCGACACGTCGAGCACGCGCTCGAACGTCTCGGCGGCAATGCCGAACCTGTCCTCGAGGTAGAGGTACTCCCCCACACCGATCGTGAGCTCG
>JACCXG010000010.1 GCA_013697225.1 Acidobacteriota bacterium | reverse complement strand
ACGGGGCAGGTGGTGCTCGAGGCAGCCATGAATGCGGCCGAGTTGCTCGGCGTCAGCCAGGCCCACCTGGCGCGCATCATCGGCGTCGACCCTTCCACGCTGTCGCGCCGCATCAGCCGCGACCGGGGCCTGGACGACGGCACGAAGGAATACGAGGCGGCGCTGCTGTGGATTCGTCTGTTCCGCAGTCTGGACGCCATCGTCGGCGGACAGGATGCCAGCGCGCGTGCCTGGCTGTCGAGCCCGAATCTGGCGTTTGCCGGCCAGCGGCCGCGCGATCTGATCGTCGGCACCGAGGGGCTGGTCCGCGTGGTCCAGTATCTCGACGCCCATCGGGCGAAGCTCTGACGCCGGCGGATGGGGCAGGACGAAACGAGCCGGGCCGGAACCCTGTGGGCCGGCACGAACGAGAAGGCGTTCGAGGCCGTAGCGGTTCGGACCAGGACGACCGTCCGGGCGCCGTTACAGGCTACTGTGCTGCGGGCGGTTGAAACGCAGCATGTGGCTGCCACGATGCGCCTCGTGGGCAGCGCAGAGGCGCAGGCGGTGCTCGAAGCGGCGCTCGAAACGAGCAAACCACCGATCCCGCCCGGATGCGAACGGCTCGATTACCTGCTCTACACCCCCTTCCGGTACCCACCCAGCCCCTGGCCGTCACGATTTCGAGGGCCGGCGGATCCCGGCGTGTTCTATGCGGCCGAGCACGCTCGGACCGCGCTGGCCGAGGTCGCGCACTGGCGACTGAAGGTGCTGTTGGACGCCGTCGAACTGACCGCGCTCGATCCGACCGCGCACACGCTGTTTGCCACGAGAATCGAAGCGGCGACAATCGATGCCGCGGAGCTGCGGCCCGTGGCTCGACGCAAGGCGGTCCTGGATCCTGACGAGTACTCGGCCGCCCAGGCATGGGGCCGGGAGGTCCGCGCGTCAGGGATCGGCGCGATCCGCTACCCATCCGTGCGCGATCGCCCGGATGGCGTGTGCTGGGCCCTTCTCACACCCGCCGCCTTCCGCTCGAAGCCGACGCTCCAGGCAAGCTGGCTGATCCGCATCACCCGCGACGGTGCCCGGTGCCGCTCTACCGTGGCTCCCTTTGCCAGCTTCGACTTCTCCGCCGCGCAGCTGCTGTGCCGCCCGACCGGTGCCCGTTGAATGCGATGGCGGGCAGGACGGTTTGCCGATCTGCGAGTCCTTCAACGCGAGGCGCATCGGCAAGGAGACGAGTTCGCTCGTGCGCGCGTGCGCCGCCACCCTTAGGTTAGGTGGTACGCGACGAGCTCTCGAGCAGCTCAAGGCGGGCCGAAGCCTTCTGATCTAATTCGTGCATCCCCTCTGAGATCGCGAGGCAATGACTTGTCGCGGGCTGGCGGACTGTCGATTGAGAGAATCGCGTTCGCACCAGGATGCCGGCCGCTGGACGGCATCGGACCGGCGCGCCGCCGCCAGGCGATCAGGAGACCGGCCAGGGCGCAGCCGAGGATCAGCCCGACGACCAGAACCTGGCCGATGCGCGGCACGGCCCACGCCACGGCGAGCGCCATCGCGACCATCCCGAGGCCGCCCACGCCAGCCACCCGGATGCGGGACATATTGATGACGTCTGTGGAGAGCGGCTCGTCCCTGAACGCCGCGTCAGCGGAACGATGCTGGCTCCGCTGCAGCCTGATGAAGATGAGCGCGAGGACGATCCCGCCAAGGAGCCCCGGGATTGCAATCATCGTCACGGGATCCATCGGCACCTCCACTATCAGCTTAGCGTCCTTCGGCCAATCTCAGTGACGGATTCCGTCCCGCGACGCCTTTCGACCGGGTTGAGGGGGGAGGCGACAGGGCCGGATAGCCCGGGCTGCCGCACCACCCGGAGGGAGCGAGGTATGCTCGGCGCGATGCCGTTTACGGTCGCAGTCCTGTCAGCCATCCTGGTGTACACCTGGTTTCTGGATCACCGGCTCCCCCGAAACGTCGTCAACGTGACGATCGCCGTCGTGGCCGCGCTCGGCGTGTGGCACTCGAGACGCGCGCGCGAGTGGGGACTCGACCGGCGGGCGTTCCTGCCGGCCCTCCGCCTGGCGGCGCTCTTCACCATCCCCGGCGTGCTGGCCATTCTGCTGGCCGGCGTCTGGCTCGGCACCATCCACGACCGGCGAGACTTCCTGGGCAGCCTCGGCTGGCTGGTGATCTGGGGCGGCGCGCAGCAGTGGCTGCTGCAGACCCTCGTCCTGCG
>JACCXG010000649.1 GCA_013697225.1 Acidobacteriota bacterium | reverse complement strand
ACGCGGCAGGGAGCGCCATGTTCATTCCGGCCGAGCCGTCCCAGCGGGACACGCTGCTGCGGCTGTTCGTGCTGGACAAGGCACTCTACGAATTGAACTACGAGCTGAACAACCGCCCGGATTGGGTTCGCATACCGATCAAGGGCATTCTCGACATTCTCGACACAGCCTAGGGCCTGCCGCCGCCGCTGTGCAGTGACACATTGAAACCAAACGCATTCCGGTCGGCTCCATTCAACCCCGTGCAGGATCCTGAATCGGCGGCAGGCCGCCGGTTCGGGGCGTTCCCCGAAGGGAACGGCGTCCGTTTCCGGGTCGGCGCTCCGGGCGCACGAACGCTCGAGCTGGAGATCCTCTCGGGCGCCTCGCCCGGCACACACCACCCGCTGCGCCAGAACGACGGCACCTTCGAGTTCTTCGTGGCCGGGGCGGGGGCCAGCGACACCTACATGCTCAGGCGCGACGGCACGGATCCAAGACCGGACCCGGCGTCCCGGTTCCAGCCGGAGGGTGTGCACGGTCCCTCGGAGATCGTCGATGCCGATGCCTACCGGTGGCGTCACGAACGATGGGACACCGTGGACGTCGCGCGGCGCGTGATCTACGAGCTGCACGTCGGGACATTCACCCCCGAGGGCACTTTCGCGGCCGCGCGCACGCGCCTCGCCGACCTGCGCGATCTCGGAATCACGGTGGTGGAACTGATGCCGGTGGCTGATTTCGCCGGCATGCGCAACTGGGGATATGACGGCGTCTGCCTCTACGCCCCGAGCCGCGCGTACGGCAGGCCCGACGACCTGCGGGCCTTTGTCGATGCGGCTCACGGGCTGGGCATGGCAGTGGTCCTGGACGTGGTCTACAACCATCTCGGGCCCGAAGGCGCCTACCTCCCCCAGATGAACCCCCAGTATCTGACCGACGGGCATCAGACACCCTGGGGATGCGCCGTGAACCTCGATGCGGAGGGGCGTGACCTGGTGCGCGCGTTCATCATCGACAACGCCGAGCACTGGGTGCGTGAGTACCGGCTGGACGGTCTCCGGCTCGACGCAACGCATGCGCTCATCGACACCAGCCCGGTTCACCTGGTGGCAGATCTCGTCCGGGCCGTGCGTGCGGCGGCCGACTGGCCTGTCGCCATCTACGGCGAGGATCATCGCAATCTCGCCGATCTCGTGGAACCTCCCGAGCGCGACGGATGGGGCCTGGACGGCCTCTGGGCCGACGACTTCCACCACGTCGTCCGGCGCATGATCGCCGGGGACGCACACGGCTACTTTCAGGACTTCGAAGGAACGGCTGACGAGCTCGTGCGGACCATCCGCCAGGGCTGGCTCTACTCCGGAGAGTATTCGCGCAACATGGACGAGGCGCGGGGGACCGATGCCTCGGGTATACCCATGCACCGGTTCGTCGTCTGTCTGCAGAACCATGACCAGGTGGGCAACCGGGCAACCGGCGATCGCCTGCATCACAGTATCGACGCTGCGGCGTGGCGCGCCGCGAGCGCACTGCTGCTCACCGCGCCGATGACGCCGCTGCTCTTCATGGGGCAGGAGTGGGCGGCGAGCACGCCGTTTCTGTACTTCACCGATCTGGAGCCGGATCTGGGGCGCCTTGTTACCGAAGGGCGACGGCGCGAGTTCAAGGCCTTCCCGGAGTTCGCGCATCCCGCCGCGCGGGAGCGCATCCCTGATCCGCAGGCCGCCTCCACGTTCGAACGGAGCAAACTGAAATGGGACGAACGTAACGCCGGAGCGCACGCCCATACACTCGCTCTGTACAGGGAACTGCTCCGCCTGCGGCGCGAGCACCCTGTTCTTGGCGCTGACTCGGCGACGGCCGGGATGGCCGACGTCGTCGGCCCGGGAGCTGTCGTGCTGCATCGGGAGCACAACGGGCAGCGCTTCGTCATCCTCGCGCAGCTGACGGGCGAAGGCCCGATCACGCTCCTGGATCCGGAGGTGGATCCCGCCCGGCCGCCGCTGTTGGTGCTGACCACGGAAGACTCGCGATTTGCCGCTGACGCGGCCACCCCGCGGCAGGACGTGCAGCCTGGCCGCATCGTTCTCCACTTTTCCCGCCCGGGGGCTGTTATCCTCACCTTTGCATGAGCCACCATGAGCGCCCGCGGCACGTGCCCGTCAGCACGTACCGCCTTCAGATTCACGGGGGGTTTCCGCTCACCGCCGCCCGCGACGTCACAGGCTATCTGGCTCGACTCGGTGTCGGGACCGTCTACACCTCGCCGTATTTCGCGGCAGCGCCCGGGAGTACGCACGGCTACGACGTCTGCAACCATAACGAGATCAATCCCGAGGCTGGCGGGGCTCCGGCACACGCGGAGTTCGTAGCGGCCGTGGCCGCCCACGGACTCACCCACATCGTTGATTTCGTGCCGAACCACATGGGCATCGGCACAGGGGCGAATGCCTGGTGGATGGAGGTGCTCGAAAACGGCCCGAGCTCCCCGTCGGCAAAGTTCTTCGACGTGGACTGGACGCCCGTCAAGGCGGAGCTCCACGCGAAGCTGCTCCTGCCCATCCTGGGGGACCAGTACGGCCAGGTGCTCGAGCGCGGCGAGATGCAGCTCGAGTTCCGGGACGGCGTCCTCGTCCTGCGATATTTCGATCACGAGCTGCCGATCAATCCGCGGCAGGCGCCCCGCGTGTACCGCACGGCCATCGGGCGCGTCTATGAAGCGCTCGGCGGGGACCACCCCCAGCTCCATGAGTTCCTCAGCATCATCGCTTCGCTGGAGAACATGCCCCCGTACACCGAGTCCGAACCAGCACGGATGGCGGAGAGGCAACGCGAGAAGGAGGTGGCCCGCGGGCGCTTGTCCCGGCTGGCTTCCGAATGTCAGCCGATCCGGGAGGCGATCGAAGAGGCGGTGGCTCGCACGAACGGCGACCCGGGACGCCCGGAGAGCTTCGATGCCCTGCACGAACTGCTCGAAGCACAGGCTTACCGGCTGTCCTACTGGCGCACGGCTTCGCACGAGATCAACTACCGCAGGTTCTTCGACATCAACACCCTTGCCGGGCTGCGCATCGAGGATCCGGAGGTGTTCGAGGAGACCCATCGGCTGATCGAGGAGATGCTGCGCGAAGAGCGGATCCAGGGGATCCGGCTCGATCACCCGGACGGATTGTTCGATCCGGCGCGCTACTTCCTGATGCTGCAGGATCTTGCCGCGCGCGCCTGGAACACCAGACGAGAGGCCGACCGCGAGGGGCGTCCGGACCGTCCGCTGTACGCCGTTGCCGAGAAGATCCTGTCCGGAGGGGAGCGTCTTCCCCCGGGGTGGGCCGTTCACGGCACCACCGGCTACAACTACCTCAACGATCTGAACGGCATCTATATCGATCAGCGTCAGGCCCGGGTGCTGCGCCGCGCCTACACCAAGCTGACGGGCAGTGCGGAGCCGTTCGAAGAGGTGCTCTACCGCAGCAAGCGGTTGATCATCGAGACAGCCATGGTCAGTGAGCTGACCGTGCTCACCCACATCCTCGACCGGATTGCGGAGAGCAACCGCAAGTCGCGTGACTTCACCCGTGACAGCGTTCGTGCCGTCCTCGTGGAGGTCGTCGCCTGCTTTCCGGTCTACCGCACCTATGTGGACGAGCGCGGATGGACGCCCGAAGACCGCAAGGTCGTCGAACGGGCGATCGCCCGAGCGCGCCGCCGGAACCCGGCGATGGAATCCTCGATGTTCGACTTCTTCCTGGAGGTGATGCTGCCGCGCGACGTGGAAGCCACGCCGATCGCGAACGACCGCCGGGACGGCTACCCTCCCGCCACGCCCGATGAAGCCCGCGAGAGACTGCGGTTTGCGATGAAGCTGCAGCAGTACACGGGCCCGGTGCAGGCCAAGGGACTGGAGGATACGGCGTTCTACCGTTACAACGTCCTGCTCTCGGTGAATGAAGTAGGAGGAGATCCCGCCAGGTTCGGCCGCACCGTCGAGGAGTTCCATGCGGTGAACGGTCACCGGATTCGAGCCTGGCCGTACGAACTGCTCACGACGGCAACCCACGACACGAAGCTCGGCGAGGACGTCCGGGGACGCGTGAACGCAATCTCCGAGATACCCACCGAATGGGGCCGCGAGGTTTCCCGCTGGATGCGGACGAACAGGACGGCGCGCGGCATGAGCGACAACGAGCCGGCTCCCGATCGCAACGACGAGTACCGTCTTTACCAGGCGCTGGTGGGCGCGTGGCCGCTCGAGCTCGGCTCAGGCGCCGAAGGTGAGCCGAACGTAACCGAGGCGCCGGCGCCCTTCGTGGAGCGGCTCCAGGCGTACATGCTCAAAGCCGTGCGCGAGGCGAAAGTGCATACGAGCTGGCTCACCCCGAATGCCGAATACGAGGACGCGCTGAAGCGCTTCATCGAGCAGGTATTGACCGGGGCCGGGGGGGCGCGTTTCATTCCTGCCATGCTGCCGCTGCAGCGCCGAATTGCCACACTGGGGATGCTCAACTCGCTCTCCCAGACGGTGATGAAGCTCGGGTCCCCTGGCGTTCCGGACTTCTATCAGGGTACCGAGCTGTGGGATCTGAGCTTGGTGGATCCGGACAACCGCCGGCCCGTCGATTTCGACCTGCGGGAGCGGCTGCTGACCGAAGTCGACGACCTGCTTGCAACGCCGCACGGAGAGCGGGTCGAGAGGCTGGCCGGGCTGGTCACGAGCTGGCGCGACGGCCGGATCAAGCTGCTGATAAGCGCCGCGGGGCTTCGCGTCCGCCGGGAGCATCCCGAGCTGTTCCTGTCCGGCCAATACCTCCCGCTCGGGACGGAAGTCACCGTGCCTGGAGGCGCCGTCGCTTTCGCGCGACTGCACGAGGGGCATGCCGTGCTCTTCGTCGGGTCGCGGCTCTGCGCGCCGCTTCTCGACGCCGGGCACACCGTGCCGCTCGGAGGGGAGCACTGGAAGACCTCGCGGGTCCTGCTGCCGCCGGAGCTTGCGGAGCGCACCTTCGTCCATGCGATCACCGGCGCCGAGATCGAGCCGACGGCCGCCGGTGGTCACGCATGGATTTTCCTTGGGCAGGTCTTCGAGCACGTGCCCGCCGGCATTCTCCGCGCAGTCTGAAGAGGGTTCCGGCCGAGGCTACAACTTCCTGATGCGCAGGTTGCGGAACTCCACCCGGGTGCCGTGGCCGAGCAGGCCGATGTGGCCGCGGGTGTTCGCAATCCCCCGGGATCCTTCCGGCCTCGTCGTATCGCGGTGCTTTGCCAGGATGGCCTCGTCCTTCACCTCGTCGAGGTTGGCGTCGACGATGGCGGTGCCGTTGAGGGTGACGGTGATCCGGCTTCCTCTCGCGGCAATCTCCTGAGCGTTCCACTCGCCGACCGGCTTCTGGAATCCGCGCTTCGCCGGGACGACACCGTAGATGGAGCCGTGGTACTGAAACGGCTGCAGCTTCGTATACTCCGAACCGCTGTCGTCCAGAACCTGGATCTCCATGCCCGCATACGCGGCATCCCCCTCGAGCGGCGCGCGGATACCGATTCCGTTGTTGGCGTTCTCGGTCAATCTGAATTCGAATCGCAGGACGAAATCGCCGTACTGCTCCTTCGTGTACAGGTTGCCGCCATCCTCCTTGGTCGAGAACAGCACGCCGTCCGCAACCTGGTAGCCTTTGCCCGTCCGATTCTCGCGGTCGCCACGGCGGCCGTACACCCACCCGCTCAGGTCCCGACCGTTGAACAGCGATGTGAAGCCCTCTTCGGGAGCCTGCGGAACCCCGGCAGAGAGGGACGGAAGAACGGGCGCTACCGTGAGCGCCAGCAGGTGCACGAGCCAGTGTCGGCGCGTCATGGTCTCCTCTCAGCGGACGGTCAGATCCCGGAGGATGATGTCCTTGAAGCGCATGTTTCCAAGCCCGCCGGAGTGCAGCTGAAGGGCGATGTAGCCGTCCGACGACTTCGGTGAGGGATCGGTGAAGTTGAGCACCTCGATGGAATTCAGGATGACCACCGTGTGATTGCCCTCGACTTTGATCAGCATGTCGTTCCAGTCGGTGGGGCGGATGACCTGCTCGTGCTCCGGTGCGGGCCACGCGAACCAGCCGCGCCCGTCACCGTACAGACCGCCTGTATGGTGGTTCAGCGTCCTGTCGATTTCGACCTGCTTCCCTGACGAGACATCCACGGTGCCGGGAGTGAAGTCGGTGTGAAAATATACGCCGCTGTTCCCGTCGGCCTCGCACTTGAAGCGCAGGGAGAGCCAGAAGCTCTTGTACTTCTGCTCGGTCCGCAGGTAGCCGTACGCATCGCTGACACCCTGCCCGTGAATCGTGCCGTCCTCGACGGTCCACTTCTCCTTGCCGACCTCGACCCAGCCGGTCAGGTCCTTGCCGTTGAACAGCTGCACCCACTGCTCGCCCGGGTGCAGGGGGCGATTGCGTGGCGCCTGGGCGTATGTCACGGCCGGGACGGTCAGCAGAAGGGAGAGGACAATCGGCAGTGCGGACTCGACGGTTCTGTGCATCGGGCTCCTCGGAAGACGAACGGTTGCTCGAGTGATGATACGTCCTCTCGAGGGCGCTCTCCAGAGCCCGCCTGGCCCGGTCAGACCAGGGTTCAGACCCGGTCCGACTCCACAGGTGTCTCCCGACCGCACTCGACCTGCAGGGTTGATGAAACGGCGGGTCCTGTCGGCCGGCAGCCCCACCCGTCCTCGGCGCAAGAGCACGTGTGACGTGGGGGCGCCTGCGCGGCGGGCGGGGCGGCCCCGCCGGGCGCCACACGCCTCAGGATGACCCCGCGTAGCCGCCAGCTCACCGCTTCGGCCCACGGGTACACTTATCGCTTCGTTGCGGTGGTCCCTACCGTCAGGAAGTTCTCGAGCGTCCAGATCTCGAATGCATTCTCCCCCGTCTCGTAGATAATCCGGCTCCCGTCCGGGTGGATCCGGATCTGCCTCAGGGCATGTCTCTGAGCCCCCGAGACGAGGGCGGCGGCGGTCATGACGCCACCAGAAGTGCGTGAGCCGGAATGTCATCTGCCATCTCCTCCTGAGGGTGCAGACAAAGTACCGGGCAGATGTACAGATTGTGTCCCCCACCGTGTCAGGCGTACGCACGCTTCACGCATCGAGGCGATACCCCAGGCCGCGGACGTTCAGGAGATACGTTGGTTTCGACGGATCCGGCTCGAGCTTCCGCCGAGACTGACGATGTGGTTGTCGACAGCGCGGTCGTTGAGCGCGACACCCGGCCCTCTGGCAGCATCGAGCAGCTGCTCCCGCGTGAGCAGCCGGCCACGGTTCCTGACGAACGCTCCCAGCAGCTTGAACTCGAGCGCACTCACGTCGATGGGCCTGCCGTTCCGGCGGACTTCCCCGCGCGCGAAGTCCACCTCGGCATCGCCGAACCGGAACACCTCCTGCGCCTCGCCGGCCGCACGACGCAGGTGCGCCTTGATGCGCGCGCGGAGCTCGCGCGGGCTGAAGGGCTTCGTAACGTGGTCGTCGGCCCCGAGCTCGAAGCCCATCACCTTCTCGGCTTCGTGTGGCGTCGCTCTCCATCTCCACCCAGATCGTCCGGCAGTCCACGGAATACTTCGCCGCGTTGTCGAGCAGGTTCCACAGGGCGCGGGAGAGTGCTTCCCGGTCTGCCTCCACGAAGACGCATCCGGTCGTACCCGAAAACTCGACGGCATAGCCGACCCTGGCGACGCGCTGCGCGAACTCCGAGACGGTCACCTGAACGAGTTCCGTGACGTTCAGCCGTTCGAACTTGAACTCGGCGCCGCGATCGAAGCGGCCGAAGTCCAGCAGCCCCTCGACGAGTTCAAGCAGCCGCTCGGCTTCCGTCACGAGCACGTCGTACGAGCCCTGACGAGTGACTTCGGACGGGATACGATCCGTTGCGAGCATCTGCGCGATCTGGCAAATCGAGGTGAGTGGGCTCGGGAACTCGTGGGACACGGCTGCCACGAAATCCGACTGCAGCCGCGCCACGCGCAACTCCCCCGCGACCGCCCGCAGGATGAGGTAGACCGTACGCTACCGACGAACCCTGCGCTTCGGCACCTTGAGCGCCGACAAGTAGGTCGAAAGATCCACGCGGCCCCGCTTCTGGACGAGCCCCTTCCAGAGATCGCCGACCGCCTCGATACGCGCCCGCACGTTATCCAGCCGGAAGTCCTCTATCCGGCAGCCCCGGTCAACTTCGTCCCATGTCACTGGCGTGGACACCGGCGCCTGCGGTCGCGGGCGCACGGAGTAGATCGAGGCCAGCGTCCTTCCCCAGGCGTTCTGGTTGTAGTCGATGAGCACCCGGCCGTGCGGACGCTTTGCCACCCGGTATTCAGCCGTCATCACCTCCGGGTTGCGACCGGCGAGCTCGACGGCCAGCGCCTTGGCAAACGTCCAGACCTCCTTCTGGAGAGGGCCGCGCACGATTGGAACGTAGACGTGCAGCCCTCGCGATCCCGTGGTCTTCACGAGCGGCGGCATCTTCAGGGTCGCCAGTGCGTCGCGCACGATCCGGCCGCACTGGAGCACGGTCTCCCACTCGGCCCCCGGCCCGGGGTCCAGGTCGAAGTGCACGTAATCCGGCCGGCTCACATCGTCACACATCGCGTACCACTGGTTCAGGTCGATGCACCCGAGATTGATCACCCACAGCAGCGACGGCACGTCGTCTATGACGGG
>JACCXG010000641.1 GCA_013697225.1 Acidobacteriota bacterium | reverse complement strand
TCACTCATTGCTGCTGCACCGATCGACGACGGATTCGCGCAGGCGATTCGGGAACTCGCCGAAGCCGAGGCCGTTCTGCTGGACGCAGGCGGAGTTCCAGGCACGTCATTGCGGTCCGGGCAGGTGCCCTGGAAATCACTCGCAGACTTTCGCGCCGCGGGAGGGCTGCCCGGCAGGGCGCTCGACGTGCCGATCGGCGCCGCGCTCTACACTGCCTGGGAAGTAACGCTGGTCAGGGAGCCGGAGATTGCCGCAGTGATTCTCGCCTCCCGCGCCGACCGCGCCGGGCGATACCGGGCCATCCAGACCGGCGTACTCGGAATCGGGCTCGCGATGGCCGTCCTCATCCTCTTCACGGGCGCGCTCGCGCTCCGTCTCCGGAATCCTCGTTAGCCGTGCCTCACTGATAGTCGTGCCTCACCGCTTGTAGGCCGCCGCCGGGTAGTCCTGTCCGAACTTGTTCTTGTGCTGGGTGGCCACCCATTCGGATTCGTCGAGCACCAGCTCGGGTGAGACCGATGCCCCGGCCGTGCTGACGATCTCGACCGACACCGGTGCGGCACGCTCCGACATTGCCGTCAGCCGATAGCTCCCCGGCGGCAGGTCGAGCGTAAAGCGCCCGTCCTTGCCCGCAACCGTCACGTGAGGCGTCGGCACGATGACCAGCAGCGCCGTCATCTGCGGGTGGATGTTGCAGAACACGCGGTACGTACCCGGCTGCGTGAACGTCCGCGCGCGCGAATCGCCCGCGCGGTACAGGCCGAGGTCGAACGGCTCGGGTCCTGACAACGAGAAGACGTTGTGGAAGATGGTGTCCTGGTTCGGAAAGTCGACCCGTGACCCTGACGGCGCCGCAACGACCGCCGGCAGGAACGTCTTGTTGCGCTGCGTGATGGTGACCTGACCCGGCCGCCGTGGGGCTGCCGTCGCGATCGGCTCGGCGTACAGCACCGTCGCAGCCGGTGTCATGCCTGCGCGTGTGATCGTCCGGACGGTTCCGGAAACCGGCCCCGCCAGGACCGTCACCGGCACCAGCACGAGCACGACAACCAGCAATTGCTGCTGTAGCGGTTGGATGTGACGACGGCCCTGCAGCATCCTCAGAACCTATACAGCAGGACCCAGTCGAAGTGATGGTTGCGCCGCTCGATACCGGTTCCGGGGCGCGTGGCCAGCCGGTGATATTCGAGCGCGGCCTCTATCTCCGGCGTTAGCGCGAAGCTGACCGTGCCATACACGCTGCGGTTCTCACGCCTTGGCAGGATGGCGACTGCGCCCCGGAGGCGATCGAGTCCGAGACCAGCCGACGCTGCCAGGCGACTGGTCGGGAAGAACTGCAGCTCACCCCACCCGCCCGCCGCGCGCGCGTCGAGACCCGTGCCGCCGCCGAACGCGTCGATGTTCCTGCCGGTGAACAGCTCGCCCGCGGCGCCAACTCCGTCCCGTCGCACGGCGAAGTCCACTGCGCCGGCCCAGCTCTCGTCGAGGCGCCCATCGCGCCGTTCGCGTGCGAAGTGTCCCGAGACACCGAAGGCCACGCGCCGCAGCGCATCGACGTCGGCATTGCTGGAATACCCGAGGTGTGCCTGGAACGCCGGATGGCGCGACCGCTCGCCGCCGAGCGCAGGCGGCACGAACCGGTAATTCTCCCCCGGCAGGTCACCGCCCACGGGTGCAAGAATCCCGGCCGTCACCCGAAGCCCCGGCGTGATCGCTGCCTCCCCGCGAGCCTGTGGCGCCCGCAGGTACAGGTTGCCGGAGCGAAACAGCGACGGGAACGCAAATGCCGCCAGCGACGAGGGATCCCGCGGGGCGAGGATCACGTGGTCCTGGCCGGCCTGGAACGCCAGGCGGTCCGATTCGATGCGCGCGAAGCCCACGACGAGCCGCGGCAGGGGCATCACCTGTCCTGTCTGGAAACCCGGGATGCCGCCGAAGAAGTCCATGGCGATGACACCGCTCGTCCGGGCGCCGCCCACGAGCGGCCCGTCCGCGGCCAGCCCGATGCGCGTCTGACGAACCGCCGCGCTGAACGTGCCGGCCTGTCCGCCCGCCGGCGCGGGCTGGACAATGTTCGGGACGTCCATCCAGTTCGGCTCGTCAGTGTTGGCGAACATGTGGGTGTGAATCGTGCCGAACAACTTCAAGGGAAACCGGGTGGTCGACTCAACCTTCGACTGTGCAAGCTCGGCGACCTGCGCCTGCAGCATGGCGACCCGCGGATCCTCCGGCGCCGGCGGCAGCCGGGTCGGCACCCCTCCGTTCAGATCCGCGGGCAGCTGGAGCCGGTCGTCCACCAGGCGCTTGAGCGCGTCGAGCTCGGCCCGCAGGCTGACAATCTCTGCGCGCAGCTCCTGGAGCTCGTCACGAGGAGGCCCTCCCGGCCCCTGGGCCCGTGCGGGGCTGACGAGGAGGACCGTCCCGAACAGGAACAGCAGGGACGCCGTACGTCGCGATGATCTGCGCATGATCGGCTCTCCGGAGTCTCGGAAGCCGGCTCGTGCCGTGG
>JACCXG010000639.1 GCA_013697225.1 Acidobacteriota bacterium | reverse complement strand
GCGCGAAACCTGTGCGCCCCGGCTTCTCGTTCTTCGAGCCCACGTGATACCAGACGTTGACCGCCACGATCGGGCAGTCGCGATCCTCGTGGACGAGGACATCCAGCCCGTTCTCGAGCGTGTGGCGCACAAAGGGAATATTCATGGGCGGGGGAGCACACCCGAATCGTACCGCAATTCCGCCGGGGGTAAACCGCTAACGGCGGGACGGATGCTTCTTCTGGTCGCGGCAGGGGAGCTCCCGGGGATGACGCTGTGGTTTCCGCCACAGCGGTCGCAGCCGCGATCGCCGCCGACTACGCGATGTCCACGAGCGGGCCTGGCTCACGATGGCCGTGCAGGGCGCATGGCACGCCTGTCAGTTGCCAATCGGAGGGGTAACCTGATCGCCTCGTGGAGGTTCTGAAGGGCCGCTCAGCCCCTCACCGGCATCAGCGTGATCGGCTTCTTCGCATACGAGGCAATCGACAGTTGTGCCGCCAGGCGTTCCGCCGCCGCGCGAAACGCCTGCGCGGCCGGAGAATTGGGCTCGCCGACCGTAATCGGCACACCCGTGTCCCCCCCGACCCTGATTGGCTCGTAGATCGGAATCCTCCCCAGGAACGGCATCCCCATCTCCGTAGCGAGCCCTTCACCGCCACCCTTGCCGAAGATGTCGCTCTCGTGCGTGCAGCTAGGGCACACGAAGTGGCTCATGTTCTCGATGAGGCCGAGCGTGGGAACGTTCAGCTTCTGATACATGCGCACGGCACGGCGCGTATCGGCCACCGACACGGTCTGGGGCGTTGTCACGAGTACGCTGCCAGACAACGGAACCGTCTGACTCAGGCTGAGCGCGACATCACCTGTGCCCGGCGGAAGATCGACGACGAGGTAATCGACGTTGTCCCAGCGGACCTCGCGGAAGAACTGCTGGATGATGCCGTGGAGCATCGGGCCGCGCCAGATGACCGGCGAATCGTCGTTCGTCATGAAGGCCATCGAGACCAGCTGGATGCCGTACTGCTCCGCCGGAACAATTTTCTGCCCGTCGGTCCCGAGCTGGGTGCTGATCCCAAGCATGATCGGCACGTTCGGACCGTAGATGTCGCCATCCACCATTGCTACGCGGCCGCCGCACTGGCTGAGCGCAATCGCAAGGTTCACGGCCACCGTCGTCTTGCCGACCCCTCCCTTGCCGGCGCCGACGGCAATGATGTTCTTGACACCCTCGACGGCAACCTTGCCGACATCAGCCACGCTGGCGCGGACCCGCGCCGTCATCTCGATGTCGACCGCCGTCACCCCGGGCAGCTGCAGCACCAGCTCGCGCGCCTGGTCGCGCATCTGGTCCTTCACCGGACAGGCAGGCGTCGTCAGCTCGATCGTGAAGGCGACGTGGCCGCCGGTGATGCGGACGTTCTTCACGAACTTCAGGGCGACGATGTCGCGGTGCAGGTCGGGATCGCGCACGGCCCTGAGCGCGTCGAGAACGGCCGCTTCCGTCACTTGGGTACTCATACGGGTGACTAAATTGTACTCGGGACGCCAATCAGGGGTCAGAGCCTCTGCTCCGCCATGTCGCCAGCACCGGGGATCTTGAACCGTTCTCCCTGATACGCCTTGTACATCAGAACGAGCCAGAGAACCGCCGAAACCGGCGGGATGACGAGGAACGCCACGATCCAGCCCAGAAACGGGATCGACAGCGCCACCATCCAGGCGAGCGACAGCCCCCCGAAGACGATGATGGACTGCAGCGCGTGGAACTTGACGAATTTGTTATCCCCTTCAGCCAGAAGGAAGACGACACCTGTCACCCAGCCGACCGCATACGCCAGCGCCGCGGCAAAGTTGGGGTCGAGTCCGGACGATGTCCGGCCAAGATCACTGTGCATTTGGCCCCTCGAACATCAGGCGTGCGTCATTGTGGAGCAGCACCCAGAAGGCGTAAACGCCAAGGGCGGTGCCGAATGGCAGCACGAACAGATTCGGAACCGCAAGCACGAGCGCCGTCAGCCGTCCATAGGGATGGCGCCGGCGCAGCGCCGTGCCGACCCAGGCGTTCGCGCCTCCCGCCGCCAGCAGCAAGACCGCACAGACGAAGAATGCCGCGGCGGTGATGCCGGCCGCAAGCTCCTCCCCCTGCGTCGTCCAGCCAATCGCGGCCGCGCCGGCGGCGAGCATCAGGATGGAGACCCCCAGCATCACGCCGAGGGCTCCCCAGACGACCTGAAGGACCCACAGCAGATGCAGATGCGAGGGCATGAAAATGGTGTGCTGGTGGTGCCCGGCAGGCGGATGCCTATCGGATGGTGATGCTTACTTCCACAAGCGTGGGGGGGGCCCCCGGCGGGGTCACGCTGAAGCGGAACCGTGCTCCTTCGTTGACGCCTGCGGGCACCCGCACGTGCACGGAGTGCGCGAGCGAGACCTCGCCGAGTCCGCGGCAGCCCCCGCACCAGTCGGTCCAGACCTCTCCCCTCCCCCCGCAGAGCGGGCACGTGCGGCGAAGGGGCACCTCGAGGGGGACGCTCACGCCGTAGAACGCCTCGTGCGGGGTCAGCACCAGCTGCGCCGAACGCGTGATGATGGGCTCGGCGCCGAAGAAGGCGTCGCGCATGCTATCGAGCACGCTGGCCACAGACGGGAAGTCAATCGCCACCTCGTCGGAGAACCACCGCGCACCGGGCTGCCCGGCTCCGCGACCGCCGTTGTGCACCGCGAGGTTAGCATCGTAGTGATGGCGTCTGGTCGGGTCCCTCAGCACGTCGTACGCCCGCGAGAGTTCGTGGAACGACGCTCCGCGGTCGTCACCCGAGATGTCCGGATGATAACGCCGCGCCAGCTGGCGGTAGGCCCGCTTAATCTCGTCGGCCCCCGCATCCGGCGACACCCCAAGAACGTCGTAGTAGTCGCGCATACGCCCGTGTTCACGCCCTGCAGACAGAGTGCCGCCCTTGCACGCCAAAGTCAACACACCGCGCCCGTCGCCCCGCGGGAATGCCGCGGGCCGACACGCGGACTGCTTCGGATTAAAATGCGCGCATGAAGGAGTGTCCGCTCTGCGGCGAAACGATGCGCCTGAGCGTCAGGGAGACCCAGGACGCCGTACCCGGAGCCGGTCAGACGGCACCGCGTCTGGAACGGGAGTGGATCTGCCCGGAGTGCGACTACTTCGAGGAGGCGGAACCCGGAGAGGAATGACGCGGATCAGCGGGCGCCGAGGGTCAACAGCAGTTCGTTCCGCACCTGCTCTTCGAATTCCGCGAAATTCAGCTCCTTCTCGCATTCGTCACAGAGCACCTCGATGACGGCGGGCTTCCCCTCCTCGCTGGCTTCGACACGCGAATCATCACGCAGCTGCACCACGTGCATCTGCAGGGTCTTGACCAGGAAGTTGCGGTC
This sequence comes from Acidobacteriota bacterium, assembly GCA_013697225.1. Taxonomy (GTDB): domain Bacteria; phylum Acidobacteriota; class Vicinamibacteria; order Vicinamibacterales; family 2-12-FULL-66-21; genus JACCXG01. The sequence continues at coordinate 453 of JACCXG010000639.1, read as the reverse complement.
GTTCCCGCAATTTGGACACGTCAACGCCATCTAAACTGTACTCCTCTCAGGCGGCTGACCAGTGAACTGGTACAGCGGCTGAAACTCGACCTTGAGAAACCCTCGAATTGTACGGGTACGTGTTTCTCTTACGCAACGAAGATCTTCTCGTTGTGGGGAGAGCCGCGGTCCGCGGGAAGCCGGAAAATGCCTTAGTGCTGTTCGGTCTGTAAGGGAAAGGGGCTGAGGAGCGGAGGCCGTTATTCGTCCTCCTCCTCCTCATCGAACTCAGAGGGGTCACCGAGCCGCAGAATCTGCCCGCTCGCATGCCCGCTGAGAATGCAATGTGGCCCTTTCGCTTCGAGCGAGACGACCGCCACATCCCAGGGCCGCGCCCGGTAAGCGGCGGCCACGCACCCGCACGGCAGCCCTTCGAGCGCTTCCAGCTCGAACACCGTTGCCGTGGGTCTTACG
>JACCXG010000637.1 GCA_013697225.1 Acidobacteriota bacterium | reverse complement strand
GCGGCCGAACTGCTGCACGAACGGGAAACGCTGCGCAGTGCCCAGTGGACACGGGCGGACGGGCCGATTGCCGAGATCGCCGGCGAAGCGCCGGAACCGGAGATCGAAGTCGATCTGTTCAGCCTCATCAGCGCGTTCCGTGCCGTTGTCGAACGCGCGAGGCAGCGGCCGAAGATCTACCTGCCGACCGAGCAGCTTTCGATCGAGCACCGGATCGAGCAGTTGCTCGCCAGGCTCTCGGAGACGGAGGCCTGCGGGTTCGACGATCTCTTTGCGGATATGCAGTCGCGGGCCGGAATGATCGTCACCTTCCTGGCGCTGCTCGAGATGATCCGTCTCAAGCTGATCCGGGTGTTCCAGTCCGGCGGGACGGGGGGCATCCGCGTCTACAAGCGGGAGCGTCCGGCCGACGCACCCCGGCCGCTGGGAGACCCGGGGGAGAGCTGAGGGGAATTGCCAAGAGTGCCAAGAGTGCCAAGATTGCCAAGAGTGGGGGGGAATTGCCAAAAGTGCCAAGATTGCCAACAACGGACGAACGGCTCAGACGTGTGATGTCTCAGCAGCGGGCACTGGTGGCGAGCCTGACGGTGAGTTCTGGCACTCGCCGCAATTCCGCGAATCCTGGCATCTTTTGCGTTTCAGGCATTTTGGGCAGTCCCGGCAACTCCGCCAATTTTGGGAATTTCGGCGTTTTTGGCAGTTTTGGCAATCTTGGCAATTTTGGCACTGCAAGGATCCATGGTGTCTGACCACTTGAAGCCGATTGTCGAGGCCCTCATCTTCGCGTCACCCGAACCGGTGACGCCGAAGACGCTCTACAAGCTGCTCGATGGCGAGCCGAAGGAAGACATCGATGCTGCGCTGGCCTCGGTGCGCGCCGACTACGAGTCGCCGCGCGGGTTGCAGCTCGTCGAGGTTGCCGGCGGGTATCAGATTGTCACCCGCCCGGAGCTGCACGAGTGGGTCCGCAAACTGTTCCACGATCGAACGACCCAGAAGCTCTCGGTCCAGTCGCTGGAAACGCTGGCGGTGATTGCGTACAAGCAGCCGGTTACCGCAGCCGAAATCGCCGAGATCCGGGGCGTGACGAGCAGCGGTGGCGTGCTCTCCACGCTGGTGGAGCGGCGGCTGATCAAGGCCGTCGGCCGCAAGCCGGTGGTCGGCCGCCCGTTCATGTATGCGACCACGCGCGAATTCCTGGAGCGGTTCGGACTGAGCGATCTGAGCGATCTGCCGAAGGTCGACGAGCTGGCGGACGTGCTGGGCTTCGAGCTGCCGGCGGCGCTCGCGGAGGCGACGGAGACGACAACGCCGCTGCCGTTCGATACCGACCCGGGGACGGAGGAGGTGCCGGGGGAAGGGGAGCCCGTCACCACCCGCGGGCCGGCCGCACCAGACGATACCGTCCACTGATTGCCCCCTCGACCGGGCTATGAGCGGCCGCAAGGGGACTCACCGCGTACCGTCTTGCGGCCCGAGTGCCGGCGTTTGTTGCTGATAACCTGCTTCCAGCCCGGACCTCCATGACTGAACGGTTGCAGAAGATCCTCTCTACTGCGGGAATCGCCTCACGCCGGACGGCGGAGACGCTGATCGAGCAGGGTCGCGTGTCGGTGAACGGCACGACCGTGCGCGAACTGGGAACGAAGGCGGATCCGGTCGCCGACGACATCCGCGTGGACGGCCGCCGCGTCAAGGCGGCGGGCCCCCGGCGTTACCTGCTGCTCTACAAGCCCCGCGGGTACATCACGTCGCGGTCGGATCCGCAGCGGCGTCCGACCGTCATGGACCTGCTGGCGACCGGCGGCGTGCGCGAGTACGTCTACCCGGTCGGGCGCCTGGACTATGACTCCGAAGGGCTGCTGATCCTGACGAGCGATGGGGAGCTCGCCGCGCGGCTGACGCATCCCCGGCACGGCGTGGAGCGGGAGTACGAAGTAAAAGTACGCGGTGTGCCAGACGCACACGCGCTCGACCGCCTGTCGAAGGGCATCTCGCTCGAAGGTCGGCGGACGGCCGATGCTCGGGTGGAGCTTACGAAGGTCATCGAGGCGGAAAGCGGACCGCAGTCGCTCTTGTCATTCGTCATCCAGGAGGGGCGGAACCGCCAGGTTCGCAACATGTGCGATGCCGTGGGGCATCCGGTGATGCGTCTGCGCCGGGTCCGAATCGGTCCCATCAGAGATGAGCACATTCGTCCCGGCGAGTTCCGCGATCTCTCGCCGCGTGAAATCGCCCTCCTGAGCAAGGCAACTGGCGCTACAGGGGCCCGGCCCAGAACCGAACGAGGCGCCAGATCTCGATCAGGCCGGGCCGCTGATCGACCTCGGCGTGGGTGATGAGCCTGCTGGAGAGCTGAACGGCCTGTCCGCCGCTGCGGCGCAGATGGGCCGCCAGCAGCTCGGATTCCGCAGCCGGAATGACATTGTCGTCCGCACCGTGCAGCAGGTATACCGGGCCGGTGGGAGGCGCGTTCCGTTCCGGTGACAGCGCTGGATCATCGGCCATCGCCCCAACGTGCGGCAGCAGCGCTCTGCCGAGTCGAGCCACATCGCGGTCGTTCACCCAGCCCATGAACGTCCGCGCAGGCTCCGGCAGGTTGTGGGCCAGCGCGCGTGCGTCTTCGAACTCTTCAGCCGCTCGCGCCTTGTCGGTCATGTCCGTGTGCGAAGCCTGCAGGAAGGTGAGGACCGCCTCACGCAACGGGGCGACCTGCTCCGGAGGGACCACTCGCTCGGCCACGCCGAGCAGGATGACCACGACCCCGTAGTCGTGCGGCGGGCGATGAGTTCCATCCGGTTCCTGCCCGGTGCAGAGATACCGGAGCGTGCGCGGGAGGTCCCCGTGGCCACCGAACGACAGCGTCCACGCGATGTCGCCCGCCATGTGTGACGCGGCGACCACCGCGAGACCGCCGCCGAAGCTGATGCCCATGAGCGCCGCTTCCCGTTCGCCTGCGGGCATGCGGTCGTGCCATTCCCGCCCGAGCCACCGCGCGGCGTCGGCGATCATGTCCGTGCTGCGAGACGTGATCCGGTACTCGCGAAGATCCGGCAGCTCCACGCTCACCACCGGGTGCCCCGTGGCGGCAATCTCCCGCGCGAAGCTGACGAGGCGGGGCTCGTCGACGCCTCCGGCGTGCACGCCGGGGGCGAGCAGGATCGCCCTCCCCGTCGGCCGGTCGGTGCGGTATTCACGTCCGCGCAGCCTCCCGCCGCGCCAGGGGATCGCCACGTCTCTCTCGGAGACTGGTTCTGCCTCCAGGGAGGCGGCCCGCCTCGCAACACCGTCCATGTCAGCCGCCCGGATCACGAAAGCCGCCGCTTCGAAGTACTGCTGCGCGCCAATGTAAAGCATCCCCACGAGGAGAAACGGGGCGGCGGCAAGGATGCCGAGCCTGCGCGCTCGCGACATGGAGAGGATGATAGCCCGCCACCGCCGGGCCGCCGGATTGGTGATACGGTAGACGGATCGTATGTCTGCAGACGCGGCCCCCCCCCGCAAGCTGATCATCGCCATCGCCGGTCCCTCCGGCGCGGGAAAGGGCACCATCGCCCGAGCCCTGGCAAGTCGCCTCTCGTACCGCCACGTGGACACCGGCGCCATGTACCGGGCCATCGGGTGGAAGGCGCTCCGCGAAGGCATGCAGCTCGACGACGAGGCTGCCGTCGCGGCGCTCAGCGAGCGCGCCGTGCTGGATGTTGAGGACGACCGCGTGGCCATCGACGGCGACGAGCTCGGGCGCGCCATCCGTACTCCTGAGATGGATCGGGCGGCGGCGACGGTCGCGCGGCACCCCGCTGTCCGCCGCGCGCTGGTCTCCCGCCAGCGTGCCGTCGGTGCCCGGGGCGGGGTCGTCATGGAAGGGCGGGACATCGGCACGGTGGTCTTTCCTGACGCCGATGTGAAGATCTACCTGGATGCCTCCCCGGAGGAGCGGGCGAGACGCCGCGCGAACGACCCCGCACACAGGGCGCCGGCCGGACGCGTCCTGAGCGACGTGGCCACCGCGCTGGCCGAGCGCGACAAGAGTGATTCCACGCGCGCGGTATCCCCCCTCGCCATCGCGGCCGACGCCGTCCAGATCGATACGACCGGCCTCACCGTCGAGGCGGTGGTCGACCGGGTCATGGCCGCCGTCGAGTCGGTCAAGAGGCCCTGAGCCCTCGCTCCGCGCAGCGCCCATCATCCGGAATCCCGGTCCACGAATCACCCGCCAGGAGCTGAGCTCCTGGTTGAGACGCAGACTGCCGCGGGAATCGCGGAGCTGCACATTCGTAGCGGCCCCACGGCGCAGCCAGGCTCCCGCGGTCTGCGCCCGAGACCTTTGTGATTGCCGCCAGTTGTGGCGCCTGAAGCTCCGCACTGCCTGATCCGCGAAACGGGCGTTCCGCGGGTGGCGTAAGACGGCTCAGGAGGAACCGTCTTGATTCGTCATCGCACCATCTTTACCGCTGCCGCAGCTGCAGGTCTGCTCTGGGGCATGTATCCACCTACCGCCGCGCAGGTGCCCGGCAGCGCGTTCTGGCCGCAGTGGCGCGGGCCGCACGCGACAGGCGTCTCTACGTCTGCCACGCCCCCTGTGGAGTGG
>JACCXG010000630.1 GCA_013697225.1 Acidobacteriota bacterium | reverse complement strand
CATCCCCTTTCCGCCGGCTTTCGGGAGTTTCCAGCTTCGGAGTTTCAAGCAGCATCGGCAGCCCTGCGAACCGCGGGTCGTGCAGGAGCCGGCGGAACGGCTCGAGGCCGAGGGCCCCCTTCCCGATGTGTTCGTGGCGATCGACACGGCTGCCGCACGGCTTCTTCGAGTCGTTCAGGTGGAAGACCCGAACGCGGCCAATACCCACGAGTCGGTCGAACTCCTCGAACGTTTCCGCATATCCCTCTTCCGACGCGATGTCGTATCCGGCTGCCAGCAGATGACAGGTGTCGAGGCAGACGCCAACCCGGGGGGAACCGTCCAGCAGTTCCAGGATCCTCGCCAGGTGCTCGAACCGGTGCCCGAGGTTCGTGCCCTGACCCGCGGTGTGCTCGAGGAGGATCATGGCGGACGAGTGCGGACGCGCACGCAGCAGCCGCGCGATGCCGGCAGCAATCAGGCACAGTCCTTCCCCTTCGGTTCCGGTCGTGTACGAACCGGGATGCATTACCAGGCCCAGCAGGCCCAGCGCTTCGGCACGGTCGTACTCCTCCTCCAGGGCAGTCTGGGACTGTTCGCGAAGTGGATCGGAGGCTGCCGCAAGGTTGATGAGATAGCTGTTGTGCGCGACGACGGGTGCGATGCCGGTGTCGGCGATGCGCCGGCGGAAGAGCACGATCTCATCCTGGGGCAGCACGCGCGCACGCCACTGCCCCGCCGACTTGGTGAAGATCTGAAGGGCTTCGCAGCGCGTGGCGACGGCGCGATCCACGGCGCGTGGCAAGCCTCCGCCTATGGACAGGTGCGCGCCGAGCCGAGGCATTACTCCCCGAACACTTCCGCCGCAAACCGGTACAGGCGGGCGCCCGTGCGCCAGGCCTCCGGGGGCAGGCCTGCCTTCACGCAGGTCTGACGCAGGAACTGCTCCGGCGTCCATCCCCACTCGACTGGCACCTGCGGCAGGAGCAACCCCCGATGCGCGCCCTCTTCGACGACCAGTCCATGAACACCGACTGAGAAGGCGTCCTCGCGCGGGGGGATCGGCTCCTGGGGCCCGAGCACGGACACCTCCACCGAGAGATCAGAAAGCTCACCAGCGCGAACCGGGGGAAACCGCGGGTCTGCCGTCGCCGAGTCCGCCGCGCAGCGGATGACGTCTTCGGCAAGTCCCTCGCGGATCCGCAGCGTGCCGAGGCAGCCCCGCAGGTCGCCGCGCTTCTTGATGGTGACGAACACGCCGGATGCGTCCGGAAGATCCGCGGCCTCCGGCGCGGGCGGGCGGCCGCCGGAGACCGCGGCGGTGATCGCGTCGCGTGCGAGCCCCAGGAGGTACCGGCGCTGCTCCGTGGTCAGTGCACCTTCAGCCACGGATTGCTCCCGCAAAGGTGCCGAACGCCGCTGCGACGTACCCCACGACGCCGTCGTAATCCCCCGATACCTCCCCGGAATGGGCGTACTTGAGGACCTGCCCTTCTGTAGCGCCCAGGGCCCGGGCCGCGAACATCACCGCAATGGCCGCCCCTCCCCCGCACGCAACGTAGCGGCCGCGCTCCTCTTCGGGATACCCCTCGTATCGATCGAGCAGCCCGTCCGGGTCGAAGGCAGCGAGGCGCGCCTGCACCTCCCCATCGAGCGACGCGGCCGTTCGAGCGTCGAAGTAGTGGGACAGATCCGTGCTGGCCACGAGCAGGGGGCGACGCCGCTTGAAAGCGGCTGCGAGCGCATCGCCGAGCGCCAGGATTGTCTCGCGCGTCTGGCGCCCGATCAGCAGCGGCACGATGGGAACGTCCGGCAGCAGGCGGCGCATGAACGGCAGCTGCATCTCGAGCGCATGCTCGCGCTCGTGCACCGAGGGCAGCGCTCGCACGATGGCAGCGTGCGCGATCTCCCGCGCCCCTTCTTCGTCGACCATTGCCGCGCCGAGAGGCGTCTCGAAAGTACCGGAGGGGTAGAGCGCCACCCCCTCGAACGCCGCGAAGTGGGAGGGGCCCACGAGCACGGCCACGTCGTAGGATCCGATAGCGGCGGCCTTGTAGGCATACGCGCCGACCGGGCCCGAGAACATCAGCCCGGCATGCGGCGCGACGATGGCGTTGATGTGACCGCCGGGCCAGTCGGGCGCATCCCGCAGGTAGCCGTCAACGTCTTTTGCAAGTGCTCCGGCGCCCCCCGGGTACCATTTGCCGGCCACGGCCGCAGGTCGTCTCATCGCCCCTGAACCCCTGAACCTCGTGCTAGCATCGCTGCCATGCCGCCCGACCTGAGCACCGAAGAGGTCTCCCGCATAGCAAAGCTTTCGCGGCTGTCGCTCACCCCGGACGAACTCCAGCTGTTCTCCCGCCAGCTCGCCGGCATCCTCGGGTACGTCGAGCAGCTCCAGGCGCTCGACACGACCGATGTGCCGCCAACATCGCATCCGCTCGCGCTCACGAGCCCGTTGCGCGAGGACGACCTGCGCCCTTCGCTGCCGCGGGAGGATGCGGTTGGCGCGGCGCCGGAGCCGGACCAGGAGGCAGGCTTCTTCAAGGTACCACGGGTCATCGGCGGATGACGGGCCCCTTCACCATCAAGGCCATCCGCAACGCTGTGGCGTCAGGCAGCACCTCAGCTGTCGAGTGCTGTGAAGCGGCGCTCGCACGGATCCGGGAGGCAGACGGAAGCATCGGAGCGTTCCGCACCGTCGATCCGGCGCGTGCGCTCTCCCGGGCGGCCGACCTCGATCGGCGCCGGCAGGAACTGGCGCACCTGCCGCTTTTCGGGGTCCCCGTTGCGATCAAGGACAACATCTGCACCCGGGACTTCCCGACAACAGCCGCGTCGCGGATCCTCGAAGGCTACGTCCCTCCCTACGATGCCGCCGCCGTGGAACGGCTGACTGCAGCGGGGGCCGTCATTCTCGGCAAGACGAACTGCGACGAATTCGCGATGGGCTCTTCCACGGAGAACTCCGCGTACGGCGTGACTCGGAATCCCTGGGATCGGGAGAGGACTCCCGGCGGGTCCAGCGGCGGCTCGGCGGCCGCCGTGGCGGCGCAGATGGTCCCGCTCGCGCTCGGCTCTGATACCGGAGGATCGATCCGGCAGCCTGCAGCCTTGTGCGGAGTGGTCGGACTGAAACCCACGTACGGACGCGTCTCCCGTTACGGCCTCCTCGCCTTCGCCTCGTCGCTCGACCAGATCGGTCCTATAACGGGGTGCGTTGAGGACGCCGCCGTCGCGTTCGAGGTTCTGGCCGGACATGATCCCCGCGACGCGACCTCTGTCGTGTACGACGAGACGACGGCCGGCGCGCAGGCGCCGGAGTCTCTGGACGGGCTGCGGATTGGCGTGCCGAGGTCGCTCATCCGGGAGGGTGTCGAGCCGGGGGTGCTCGAGGCGTTCGAACGGGCGCTGGCGGCGCTGGAGGGCTGCGGCGCGAGAATCTCCACGGTGGAGTTGCCCCACAGCCGCTACGGGATAGCGGCGTACTATCTCATCGCGACCGCTGAAGCCAGCGCAAACCTCGCACGCTATGACGG